>SKXF01000434.1 GCA_007128555.1 Clostridia bacterium
ACGCTGGGGACCCCGTTGAGCTCGGGGCTGCCTACTCTGAAGCCGGTGCCGATGAGCTGGTGTTTCTTGACATATCAGCCACGGTCGAAGGCAGGGAGACCACCCTTGATTGGGTCAGGCGGGTAGCCGAGGAGGTTTTCATTCCCCTGACAGTTGGGGGCGGGATTGGGGATCTGGATGACATTCGTGAGGTCTTGCGAGCCGGGGCTGACAAGATCTCCCTGAACTCTGCTGCAGTGGCTGATCCTTCCCTGGTACGGAGGGCTGCCCACGAGTACGGATCCCAATGCATTGTGGTGGCCGTCGATGCCCGACGGGTCGAGGGCTCAGAAGAACCGGCCTGGGAAGTGTACACGCACGGAGGACGCCGCAAGACGGGGCTATGTGCTCTTGAATGGTCAGAGCAGGTGGTGGATCTTGGTGCCGGAGAACTGCTGGTGACGAGCATGGATGCCGATGGCACCACGCAGGGATATGATCTCGAACTGTTGCGGGAGTTGAGCCAGGGTGTGTCGGTACCCCTGATTGCCTCGGGAGGAGCTGGTGGGCCCGAAGATATGCTCGCGGCATTTGAAGCGGGGGCCGATGCTGCCCTCGCCGCTTCCATCTTTCACTATGATCGCTGGACAGTCAGGGGTGTCAAGGAATATCTTGCCAGGCGCGGTGTGGTGGTCAGGCTGTGAAGTGGGCTGGGGTCGATGATGTACAGTTTGACCGAACAGGCCTCGCACCTGTGGTGGTGCAGCGGATTGCTGACGGCCGGGTGCTGATGCTGGCGTATGTCAATCGCCGGGCCGTGGAACTGACGCTGGACACCGGTTGGGCCCATTTCTACAGCCGGAGTCGAGATGAACTGTGGAAGAAGGGCGGGACATCCGGCAACGTACAGCGTGTTGGGGAGATCCAGTTAGATTGTGACGGGGATGCACTCCTTTATATGGTGGAAGAAGAAGGACCTGCCTGTCATACGGGGTATCAGTCCTGCTTTTTCCGCCAGGTGGACTCCGGTGCCGCCTGGCGAGGGCCTGCGAGGTCTGGTGTTCTGTTCGAGCTCTATGACGTGATCGAGGCGCGCAAGGCGTCGGCTCCGGAGGGCTCTTATGTCAGGGAGCTCCTTGACGGTGAATGGGAGTTGCCGCTGCGCAAGGTGGGGGAGGAGGCCACCGAGGTGCTCCTGGCAGCCGTCGCGCCGGGGCAACCGAACCTGCCGGCAGAGATGGCAGATTTATGGTTTCATTGCCTGGTTCTTCTTTGCAGGTGTGACAGAGATCTCGAGGAGGTGCTGGATATTCTGCGCTCTCGCCGGGGATGACGTGGGGTAGTCGTCGGATTATCTCGATACAGGGAGGAAAGAGTGCCCCCCGTGGGGAATTCGAAGGGGTGAGAGGGGGAGAGTTATGATCCGCAACTGGTGGCAGAGGACGGTCGGCAGTTCGGATGAAGGGGGCATTCCCGATCTGAGGATCACTGATGTTCCGGCAGACCAGATCGAGCCTAGCCCCTTTCAACCGCGAATGCATTTCAATGAGGACGATCTTCGCGAACTCGCGGAGTCCATCCAACAGGTTGGGCTCGTTGAGCCAATCGTGGTGCGGGAGGGCGACCCGGAAGGCGATGGGGCCAGGTACCAGCTGGTTGTTGGTGAACGCCGGCTTCGGGCGTGTCGCATGCTCGGCTTTGCCACCGTGCCCGCCATCGTGCGGGTGGTCAATGAGCGAGAGATGGCGCTGCTCGCCCTGACGGAAAACCTGCAGCGAGAAGATCTTCACTTCATGGAGGAGGCTATTGCCTTTCGACGGATTCTCGATGAGTTTGATCTGACGCAGGGGGAGCTAGCGGAGCAACTGGGTCTGAAACAGTCCACGGTGTCGAACAAGCTGCGCCTTTTGTCCCTAGATGATCAGATCAGGGAGGCTGTTCGCGAGGGTGGGGTGGGGGAGAGACATGCCCGGGCACTCCTTCGACTTCCTGACCTGGCAAGCCAGCAGCAGATCCTCAAGCAGATCGTGGACGAGGATTTACCGGTCCGGCAAACGGATGACCTGGTGGATAGAGTGTTGCAGGGGGAGGGTGCTTCGAAAGACAAGGGGCAGAGGGTCCAGGGTATCATACGCGATCTGCGAATCTTTCTCAACGGCATCAATCAGACGGTCGAAGCAATGCGAAAGTCCGGACTGAAGGTGCAGATGAGACAGGAGGAGCAGCCGGATCATTACGAGGTGGTGATCCGGATTGCCAAGGACGGGATGGGTGCGGTGAAGGGCCGTGGGAGGTCGACGGTTCGCAGCTCTCAGTAGTAGGGTCGAGGTGTACCAGGGGGAGGTCGGATTTTGGGTAGGGTAATTGCGGTGGCAAATCAGAAAGGTGGCGTCGGAAAGACGACCACGGCCATTAATCTGTCTGCCTGCCTTGCCGAGGAGCAGGACCGTTCCGTCTTACTTGTTGACATTGACCCTCAGGGGAACAGTACCAGCGGCCTCGGTATTGATCGGCAGGCTTTGAGTGAGAGTGTCTATGATGCATTGATTGATGATGTCCCTGTTCGGCGCATTGTCCGTGCGACGGCAATGAAGAATCTTAAGGTTGTACCCTCCACGATCGATCTCGCCGGAGCAGAGATTGAGCTGGTCTCGATGATGGCCCGCGAGACCAGGCTGCGGACCGTGTTGAAAGACATTCGACATGATTTTGACTACGTGATCGTGGATTGCCCTCCCAGTCTTGGGCTTCTCACGGTAAACGCCCTGACGGCGGCGGATCGGGTTTTGATCCCGATCCAGTGCGAGTACTATGCCCTCGAGGGCCTGACTCAGCTGCTCGGTAGTATCCGATTGGTCGAGAGAAAGCTGAACCAGGATCTTCAGGTGGAGGGTGTGTTGTTGACGATGTTTGACGGCAGGACGAATCTCAGCATCGAGGTGGCTGATGAAGTTAAACGGTACTTCCGCAATCAAATGTTTGCGACGATAATTCCAAGAAACGTTCGTCTCAGTGAGGCCCCTGGTCATGGCAAACCTATTATGCACTACGATCCGTCTTCTCGGGGTGCCGAGGCGTATTCTGAGCTGGCCAGGGAGGTGGTGGAGAATGGCACGTAGGGTCCCAAGGTTGGGAAAAGGGTTGGACGCTCTGATTGGAGGCGCCAGTGATCCCAGGGACGGGGAAGGCGTCGTTGAAGTGGGTCTTTCGGAGATCAGGCCAAACAGGTTCCAACCACGGCGGAACTTTTCAGAGGAGAAGTTGGGGGAGCTGGCGGAGTCTATTCGTGTGCATGGGGTTGTTCAGCCGATTATCGTGCGTCGTGAGGAGGATTTCTTCGAGCTGGTCGCAGGTGAACGCCGCTGGAGGGCCGCCGAGATGGCGGGATTGAGCCAGATTCCGGCCATTGTTGGACAGTTTGATGAACGGCAGTTGATGGAGATTGCCCTGGTGGAGAATCTGCAACGCGAGGACTTGAATCCCATGGAGCAGGCCGTGGCCTACCAGTCCCTCCAGCAGCAAGTCGGCCTGACGCAATCTGAGGTTGCCCAGAGGATAGGGGTCAGTCGGTCCCAGATTGCTAACGTGGTCCGGCTGTTGCAACTACCGGACGAGGTGCAGGGTATGGTGAGGGATACAAGGTTGGGCCTGGGGCATGCGAAGGTTATCCTGGGGATTGCCGAGGACGACCGGGTTTCCTTTGCTCGCGAGATTGTGTCGGCGGACATGACCGTGCGCCAGGCGGAGAAAGCCGCAGAGGCATGGAGAGCCCGCCCCACGAGGCACGAGACGACGGTGATCGCCGAGCCTGCACACGAGGAGGAGCTGGCCGAGCCGGATGTGTTCTTGCAGGATGTGGAGCAGCAAATCGGTCGCGCACTGGGTACGCGGGTCTCGCTCCGTGATCGGCGGGGCAAGGGGCGGATCGTGATCGAGTACTTTGACTACGAGGATTTGCAGCGGATTCTCGACATCATCCGCAGTCGACAGGGGTGAGGGCGGGTGAAAGGGCGAGGGGAAGGTCGAAGAACATCATTGTTCCACGTGGAACACTCGGTTCTTCGACAGGTCGCCAGCCATGGGCCGCCCACGGGAAGCGATGGTGATGGACATGCTTGGAACACTGGTGAACGTCGTTGCAATCGTTATTGGCTCTCTTTCGGGCCACTTTCTCATTCCCGCCATCCCCAAGTCGATGAGCCAGACCGTGACGGCCGGAGTTGCGCTGGCCGTGGTCCTCATCGGCCTGGACATGGCGCTCATAACGCAGAACCTCTTGATTATTATACTCAGCCTCGCCCTTGGCGGGGCCATCGGGGAGTTGGCCGGGATTCAGGGGGCCCTGGACCGCATCGGGGAGCGGGTTCGCCAGGCTGTTCCCAGTGCGATTGGAGCGGGCGATGCTTTTGTGACCGCAACACTCATTTTCTGCGTCGGACCCATGGCCATCATGGGGGCGATCCAGAGCGGTGTGGCCGGTGATCATGCAACCCTTTACGCGAAGAGTACGCTGGATGGGATCACGTCCCTCGTCCTGGGATCCACCCTCGGGCTCGGCGTGCTCGGCTCTGCTCTCCCTGTGCTTCTTTACCAGGGAGGGATCACCCTTGCTGCTGCTCAGCTCTCGACCCTGCTCACAGCTGACATGGTGACGGAGTTGACCGCTAGCGGCGGGATGATCATCGTTGCCCTCGGGTTGAACATGCTCGGGGTTACGGGCCTCCGAGTGGCTAACCTGCTTCCTGCGCTTGTCCTTGCCCCGGCGCTATCGAGCCTTGCCAGCATCATCTTCGTTCTGGGATGATGCCTGCGCTCGCTCACAGAGGAACCGCCAGCCGTTACGTCGAATAGAGGAGCATGTACCTGCACAGCAAATGGTGATGAGCGTAAGGAGGACCTGGATGTCGGATCGGCGTCGAACGTCAAAGGATATGCACTGGACCCTGATCATGTTCAGGGACTCATCCGATCCCCCTTTAACCTTTCGGCTACCACGCTACGTCCCTGGCCTGCTCATTGCACTCATGTTCCTCGTCGTACTGGCTGCTTCATCCTTCTGGACGGATTACCTGTACTGGCGTGCAAAGGCAGAGGAGGTCGGCCCACTTGAGGCGACCGTGTTGCGTCAGGAGGATGCAATCGCCGACCTGGCAGAGCAGCTCCGACGGGTGGAGTTGAGCCTGGAGGAGGTGGGCGAGCTGGATCGGCAGCTCCGCCTGGCAATCGGTCTTGACCCAGGTGATGCTGCGATTAAGGACATGCCTTCTTCGCCGGTCACGGATCAGTCCCTGGTGCAGCTCTATCTTGGTTCGGGCCCAGAGAACTCCCATCTTACGAACTCGAATATCGGTCTGCAGGAGCGCACACAAGCGCCGCTCTCAGTGGAGTCCCAGCTCTGGGTCCTCGCCGGCCAGGTGCAGGACTACCTGCAGAGCCTCCTTGATCTACGGGGTGAACTAGGCGCTCAGTTGGCCGGTGAAAACCAATGGGAGACCCATCATCGCTGGCCTGTTTCGGGCGGATACATAAGTTCCAATTACGGGTGGAGGAGCTCACCCATCACCGGTGCCTGGCAGTTTCACCCGGCCCTCGATATCGCAGCCCCAAGAGGGACGCCAATTGTAGCATCTGCGCCAGGGACCGTGATATTTGCAGGACGACTACCCCATTACGGCGAGACCGTCAGAATTCGCCACTCTGAGGATGTAGTGACCTCGTATAGTCATTGTAATGAAATAACAGTTCAGATCGGGGAGCGGGTCATCGCAGGCCAGATTATTGCACACGTGGGGAGCACGGGGCGTTCGACCGGTCCACATCTGCATTGGGAGTTGCATCACGACGGTGAACCGGTCAATCCCTGGCCCTACCTGCCGCAGTAACGGAGGGGGACATGCCATGTTCAGCAGACAGAAAGACAGGCCGATCGACCCAGGAAAGATCGCCACGGTACTGGGTGCCGGGACCCGCGTAGAGGGGTCTCTGACAGGGGACGGAAGCGTCCGCATCGACGGTTTTTTGAAAGGTAGCATCGACATCGCGGGCGACGTCGTCATCGCTGAGAAGGCGAAGGTGCAGGCCAGGATCTGTGCGAGGGCGGTGAAAGCGGCAGGGACGATTGAGGGTGACATCTGTAGTGCTGGACTAGTTGAGCTGGAGGCCACGGCAGTCGTCCATGGCGATGTCAGGTGTACGCACCTCGTCGTTGACAGGGGAGCAGTTCTCAACGGCTCTACGAAGATGGGCATGCCGGACAGTATTGACGAGATTGCGGAGGACGAACGCGCTGAGACGCCAGAGTAGCCTCGATTGCAGATCCGTGTTGAATGGAGCAGCTGATGCCCAGGGTCGCCTTCATTGTCAACCCAATCGCGGGCGGAGGACGGGCCCTCAGGGGCTGGAAGGCATTGCGTCCACACCTGCCTGCAGAGGGAAGCTTTGATCCGTACCTCACCCGCTCGGCCGGCGAGGGTGTTCGGCTCGCTGAGATGGCCGCCAGGGATAACTATGACGCGGTGGTGTCGGTAGGAGGGGATGGCACCGTGCAGGAGGTGGTCAATGGTCTGCTGGGTGTGGGCTTTTCCCGTTCGAGATACTCGGGTCCGGCAATGGGGATGCTACCCCTCGGAAGGGGAAATGACTTCGCACGGACCTTTGAGCTGCGCGGGGAAGTGAGAGACTTGTGGGACAAGCAATGGCGTGCACTGAAGGGTTCGCACCGGCAAGTGGATGTCGGCCGCCAGACATGTGCAGGCCGTTCTTCCTACTTCATCAACATGTGCGGAGCGGGTTTCGATGCCGATGTGGCGGCAACCGCGAATCGTCTCCCGAGAAGGATGGGAGGCGCCCTGCCCTACCTTTGTGGAATCTTCGTCAGGTTCATAGCCCTCAGCAGTCAGGCGCTCAACATACACATGCATGATGTGGTGCCCGTTGAGGGGTGTGCTCATCGCCCGTGGGACACCATCACAACGATGCAGGGCGAGGACGGACGAATCGACGTGACGGTCAAACAGAGGTTTCTCCTGGTTCTCGCCGGGGTAGGTCGTTTTCTTGGCGGGGGGATGATGCTTCTACCCCATGCCCAGCCTCGGGATGGTTACCTGGATGTCATGCTGGCAGGGCCCGTCGGGCGGCTGCGTCTGCTCAGAGTGTTGCGAAGTAGCTTTGCAGGAGAGCACGTCTGCGAGCCAGAGGTTGCATACTTCCGGGCGCGCAGCCTCAGCGTTATAGGAACTGCTGACACCAACATTCATGCCGATGGAGACTACGTGGGGACGGGATCTGTGAAGATCGATGGCCTGTCGAGAATTCTACCCGTCCTATTCTGATACGGTCGTCTCGATGGAGAGGTGATGGGTGTGTTTGAAAATCGCGCTGATGCAGGCCGCCAGCTGCTGGAGAAGATCGGTCGCGAGGATGTGTACGATCTCGTCCTGGGCGTTCCCCGGGGCGGCATTCCAGTGGCCGCAGTCGTATCCAGGGGCCTCAGGCTGCCCCTTCATGCGGCTCTGTCGAACAAGATTCGAGCGCCGTGGAACCCCGAACTGGCCGTGGGTGCGGTTGGCGAAGACGGATCAGCCCTGAAGGACCCGGACACCGATGCGCGAGGCCTCTTGAATGATGAGGAGTTCAAAATCGCCAAAAACGAGGCTATGGCTGAGCTGAGGCGACGTATAGACCTCTACGGATCAATTGGGGACGATGTTAGGGATAAACGGGTGCTCCTGGTTGATGATGGCGCTGCGACCGGGTTGACCCTCAGGGCCTCTCTGCTCTCCCTCAGGAACATGGGTGCCGGCTGGCTCAGCGTTGCCCTGCCAGTCGCCTCTCCGAATGCCGCCGAGACACTTCGGGAGGAATCCGACGAGACCCTGATCCTGATTGTGCCCGTGATATTCAGGGCCGTGGGTCAGTTCTATCGCAATTTTGGCCCGGTTCGAGACGGGGAAGTCCTTGACCATCTATGGCGCAACCCGTATGAATAGTGTTTACTCTTCCCGTTCAACCTAGGGTGGGAAGGTGTGATGATCGTGCACGAGGGACGAATAGCAGTAGAGCAGGGCCTGAAGGCAGTGGCACAGAGGCTTTCTCAGTCAGGATTTGAGATCACGGCGATTCCATCGACGGGTGCACATATCCCTGGTGATGTGGATGCCGTTGTCATCACCGGAGGCGACCAGAATATGATGGGGCAGCAGGATACGCGTCTCACAGTTCCGGTGATCGATGCAAGGGGTATGGATCCTGACCAGGTCGTAGCGGACCTTCGGCAACGCCTTGAGGTAACGGGTGGCAGCTGACGTGGCAACGGCCGTGTTTGTGCCCGGTTGCCCGTGAAGGGGGGCCGGGCTCTGGCCTCAATCTACTCTCTGCCCAGATGTCGGTACGGCAAGGCGTTCTTGCCCGGTACTCAGAATTTCAGCGCCTATCCGAATCCCCTCTGCGATCCACCTGGCCATCGCCATTACCACGCTAAGGCGTGTATTCTGCAGCACGTAGTACTCCATGAATCCGTTGACGTTCACCGTACCTGCTATGTGCATCGTACCCACCTCTGGGAGCTGCTTCTGTACTCCAGCTCCGGGACGCAAGGGCCCATCGGACAGCGAGACGGTGCCGACATGTTTGCGGGTGCCAAGACAGGCGTCGACGGCCAGGATGGGGCTGAGTGTCTCGTAATTCTTCACGAACTGATGTAGATTGGTAGCGTGGATCGGCGAATCTATCGTTCCCCAGGATTGGAGGTCTTTGCACTCGGACTCGAGCATTGACCCGATCAGCGGGCCCAGCGCGTCGCCGGTCGACCTGTCGGTGCCAATGCAGACAACCTCGAAGGGGGAGGGCCAGCACATTCTGGCCACATGGCGTCCCAATTTACCTGGGGTGTCTCTGCGTGGATCAAATCGAATCCTCATAGTTTCCTCCCAATGCCCCGCAGGCATAACTGAAGTATATGGAGTTTGTCCCTAGAATATGTATGGGCGATTGGAGGGCGACAATGTCCAGGCGAGGGCCCGAGGGATTCCTCCATATCATCACTGTTGCAGCAGCCTATGTGGGGGCCGTGGTAGGAGGCGGTTTCGCAACGGGTCGAGAGGTACTTCACTTCTTCGCCTCGCCTATGAATGTTGACGGATCTGCCCTCCTGCTGGCTACAGGAGGTTTCATGCTCGGCGGTGCAGGGCTCATGATCCTGATAGGCCGCCTGGATGCCCGCTCATCCGGCGAGATCATCGCCTTGGCCTGTCCAGGGCCGTCCAGTAGCCTGTGGACGCGACGACTTATCACGCTCTTCTATTTCTTGATCCTCGGGGTTGTCTTTTCGGCAGCGGCCGCCCTGGCCGACGGCTGGGGACTCCCTCCTCCCCTCGGAGCCCTTGGCATGGCAGCAGCCGTAGGGAGCTGCCTGATCATCGGGTCCCGTGGGATTCGTGCCGTGAACCTGCTGCTGCTGGCTGTTCTTGGAATCGTCCTTCTGTCGACTGCCCTTGGGCTGACGCCACCCGCAACAGTCCCTATCGCCAGCCTAAGTGAGGGAGCAGGGATCCTTGCCCCGGTACTCTACGTCAGCTACAATCTCGTCTTTGCCCTTGCAGTCTTCCCGAACCTGGCATCAGCAAATGCGAAAACCGGTATCGCTGGAGCTGTGATGGGAGGCGGTCTCCTCGGGATCTTATGCTGGGCCGAGTGGCGGATCATGGCAGAGGTATACCGCAATGTGGCCTGGGCTGACGTTCCACTGCGAGTTGCTGTATCCCTGGTTCGTCCTTGTATTGGCAACGTCTATCCCAGCCTGGTGTTGTTCTCCCTATTGACCACAGGAATCGCTGTGGGCAGTGGGCTCGTGGGTGCACGCTCCATAGGGATGCCTCGTTGGAAGTCCGTCGCATTTGCGGTACTACTCGCGCTACCTGTCTCCATGGTTGATCTGGCGCGGCTCGTACAGACGCTGTATCCACTGCTGGGCTGGCTCTTCATGCTGTTTTGGCTGCAACTGCTTCGTCGCAGCTGGCGGCTCCGTCCGTTCCGCTGGTAGCAACGGACGTGCAGGCCGGGATATGGTATGCTAGATACTAGACAAGCTGTCGGGCGAGAAGCGCAGTTGATCGACCACGCAATATAGAAGGGAGGTCCGCAAATGCACGAAGACGAAGGCACGGAGCAGTCGACGACCGAAGAAGAGTTTCAGCGTGCAGTTGAGCTGTTGGGCCGGGGACATAATGGTGAGGCTCTGCGGATCCTTCTGCCTCTGATTGAGCAGGATCCGGATCATGCTGATGCCCTAAACAAAGCAGGTGTTGCCTACGCAGGGCTCAAGGAGATGGTGGGGGCTGAGAACTGTTTCCTGCGGGCGATTATCGCCAATCCACGGCACGTTGCCGCCCTCTCCAACCTGGGTAACATATACCTTGACCGGGACGACACGACACGGGCGATCGCACTGTATAAGAAGGCGATTAAATACGAACCTGATTATTCAGCAGCACACAACAACATCGCCGCAGCCTACAGGCGGACCGGTGAACGCGGCAAACAGGTTGAGCACTTTAAGAAGAGCCAGCGTCTGAAAGTCAAGAGCCAGGAGAGTCAACAAGATGAGGTTCGCCGGCCCTGGACCCGACGTCGGGCTCGTACTGCCGACAATCCAAGTGAGACGGACCAGGCGGAGTCGGGAGGAGCCGCCGATGCTGGGAGGCGCAGAGGATGTCTGGGCGGTACAATCATCGGCGTAATGCTGATCGTGACCTTGCTGATCATAGTGCTCTGAGGCAGGCTGCGGGACCTGTGCTCTGGCTCCTCTTGTTCGCCACCATGGTACTTTTTTTCTCCCGGGGCTATCCGCTTGTTCTGGCGCCCCAGTCGGTCACGTCTCCCCGGGTTACCCCCGTCGTGAATCGTCCATTGCCTGGGCCGGGCGTACCCATTGAGATGCTGATGACATCTCTGCCCAGTGCTGCCGGTGAGGGTGTGCCTACCGTGTTGCTAGGGATCGAGAAGGAGGAGAGACGTCTCACATGGGAGCTCGAGGGGCAATGGGAATGCCTGGATCTGCCGTGGCCTGCGGAGCTTGACGAGGAGCTGCTGACGGTCAGAGCGGATGAGGTCGTTGCAGTCGCACCCTTTGGTGCGACTGAGCTCATTGTGCTGTCAACTCACGAAGGAGGGGCATTGCTCGAACGGTGGCCTGTTCCGCAGGGCGTGGTGACGGGTCTCTATGCCCATTCCCGGGGTCTGCTTTGTGTGTCCACCGAGTCGATCGACCCTACATGTTATCCAGGCGAGTTCACTGGGGGCTCCGATGCAGGTGAGGGTGTGGGATCTCCTCTCTTCTCGGACCATCTCTGGTTGAGGGATCGGGGCAGTTGGGCCCAGCACTCCACGGTACTAGAGGATACTGCGGTGCTGACGTTTCACCTGGGTGCTGCAGGCTTTCCCTCTCGAGATGCCATCCTGGCCCTTCATGCAGGTGATTTCCCTGGCGGAGGAGGCCCTTTCTCGGTTCGCCTGAGCTTTCTGTCCGAGGGGGATCTTCACCGGGCGTGGCCACTGAGTCTGAGCGTCAGCCCGACGAGCCCCCCGAGCCTGGCCCTTGGCGCGACCGATGAGGCGCTTCCGTTGGTGATTGTGTGGGACAGGAGCCATGTCCTGGCCTACGGATACGGAGGTGGCGACCCCGAGTGGACATTCCAACCGCCAGGCGTTGCGTCCGGCGGCGCCGAGGTGACGAGCGCCTTCATCCTATCTGGGGGCACTGTGATCGTCACGACAGGGGGCACGGTCCATTTCCTGGACCGGGACGGCCATGCCTCGGCAGCCGTGTCCATGCGGTCACCGATCGTGGCTGCACTACCCCTTGCCCCCCTTGACGGGCTATTTGCCCTGCTGACGGAAGAGAAAATCTCCCTGTACGACGATCGGGCCCGTGAGATCTGGAGCGAGCCTGTTGACTGCCCACCTCTGGCATGGGACCTTCTCACCGTTGAAGAGGGTGATCACGCTGCTATCTACATGGGTGTAGTCACGGGCTGCCATCTCATCCAGTATCGAGTCGACTCGGCTCCATGAGGAGGTAACGTTGATCAGGAGACGTCGCTTGCCCAACTTCAAGAACGCTCACTACTGGGCGCTGGGTGCCATACTTGCCGGGGCGCTGTTCTTGTTGCGCCTGGAACTGGATCAACTATGGCCCGCAAGTCCTCTCTGGATCCGATCCCTGGTGACCTTCGGCGCAGCTTCCGTGATCGGCGAGATATGGGTAAGCAAGTACTGGCCTTTGCTGCGGACCTCTTCGAGCGAATCGCGGGACGTGTTGATGGGGCTCATGTCCCTGGTCGTCACTCTGACCGTGGTCATTGTTCTCGTGCATATGTTTGCAGACCTCGAGCTGCCCCTGGGACCTATCGCCTGGACTTATTACATGTCCTACCTATTATTCGATGCTTCATACCAGTGGTGATCTATCAGCGGGTGGAGATGAAACAATTTTGAAGAGCCAACGATCCGCCAGTGTGGTGTTAATCGTCGCGGTGGTCTGTGTTTCATCAGGCTCCATATTGATACGGATGGCAGATGCCCCGGCCTTGACGGTTGCCTTATATCGTCTCGGCTATGCCGCAATCATCCACGCGCTACTGTCGGTTCCCGGAAGGCGCGACTACCTGCGCTTTGATCGCGGGACGCTTCTGAAATCCCTGGCTGCCGGCGCTGCACTGTCGGTGCATTTTGTCCTGTGGATCCTATCACTGGATCACACCACGGTGGCTGCCTCGACGGTGTTGATGTCGTTCCATCCGGTTTTCACTGCTGTGTTTGCGTACGTCGCCCTGGGTGAGACGCTTTCACGAGGGCAGATGGTTTCCGTGGTCCTGGCTCTTATTGGAACGATTGTGATCGCCGGAGGGGCGCACTTCGCAGGTGGGTCACTCCTTGGAGATGGCCTCGCCCTCGCCGGGGGCGCAGCCCTTGCCGTCTATTTGCTTGTGGGTCGACAGGTACGCGAGAGAATCTCGACCCTCACCTATACGACGGTTGTGTATTCCTTTGCCGCCGTGTGCGTGATGGTTCTGATGGTCATTCTTGGCCGTCCCCTGGGCGGGGGAGGGCCCCGGGAGCATCTCATTTTCGTTGCCCTGGCCGTGGTTCCTACCCTTCTCGGGCACACACTGTTGAACTGGTCCCTGGCCCATATCCAGGCCTTTGATGTTTCTGCATCTGCCCTGGGAGAGCCTGTAGGTGCTACACTTCTTGCCTACTTCCTGTTGCACGAGGTGCCCGCCCCCCATCAGCTGGCTGGCGGCGCCATGGTACTTGTGGCCCTTGGACTACTGCTTCGAAACCGAAATGCTGCGGGCCGCTTGCGGCTCTCAGGTCGCTGATCAGGGAGGTGACGAAATGACCTGGCTCGACTGGATCCTCTTAGTGCTGATACTGTCTGGTGCCATCAATGGAGTGAGGCGAGGCCTCGTCTACTCCCTCTTTGGCCTTGCAGGTCTTGTCGCTGCTCTTGCAGCGGGCTGGTCTTATTCTTCACAGATAGTTGCGCATCTCGAGGAGGCGTGGGGCTGGCAGACTCGGTTGGAAGAGTACCTGGCGCTCACGGTGCCGTTCCCTGCCGAGGTAGGAGGCGTGCTGTCTCCCGGTGCAAACTACTCCGAATTTGCGGGCTCGGTGCTGCTAATACTGGGTTTCGTTGTGGTGTTCCTGGCGGTTCTGGCGGTCGTTCGACTCCTTGCCCACCTGTTTCGGGCCGTAATCAGTGGAGGTTTCACAGGGGCCCTCGACCGTCTTATGGGAGGCCTATTCGGCTTCTTCACTTCCACCATCTCAGCGAGTGTCTGCCTGGGAATTATGGTGATGCTTTCTGCCTCGATGCCCTTTATGACATGGGCCGGCGCTGCGGTCGAGGCGTCCTCGCTGGGTAGAGAATTGGCAAGGGTGTTCTACCTGCTCAGTCCTCTGAGCGAGCATCTGTTGGAATTATTGACCTGACGGGGGGTGTTTGTTGTTGACCTGGGCTGAAATCTGGATGCAGTACGAGACATACTTACGGCCAGCTACCTGGCTGCGGACTCTGTCTATTGTTCTTCCCATTCTCCTCGTGTTTCACCTGTTGATAAGGATCGGGTTTGCTGCGATTGATCGGGGGATTGACCTCACAGAGCGGCGGATCACCAGCGAGGAAGAGATTCGGAGGGCGGAGACCCTTCGAGGCCTGCTCAAGTCGCTGGTCAGGTACCTTGTGGATTTCATGGCTCTGACCACGGTGCTTCCGCTCCTGGGTATTCCCGCTGCACAACTGCTTGCGGGGGCCGGGGTAGTCGGGCTCGCCATAGGCTTTGGTGCCCAGAACCTGGTGCGCGATGTGATTGCAGGCTTCTTCTTTCTCCATGAAAACCAGTTCACCGTGGGGGACTTCGTTGAGACCGAGGGCGTGATGGGCGTGGTGGAAGATATGGGGCTTCGAGTGACTCGCCTGCGCAACTTCGGAGGGCAGATCCATTTCCTTCCGAATGGAAGCATCGGACTGGTGACCAACTACTCCCGCGGCTCCATGCGGGCCATGGTCGATGTGGATGTGGCCTATGAAGAAGATGTCGACGAGGCTCTGGCTGTGCTCGACGAGCTGTGTGAGGATATGGGGGAGCTGGTTGAGGGCATCGTTGAAGGACCCCTGGTCCTGGGGGTCCAGTCTCTCAACGACTCGTCTGTGACACTGCGGGTGATGGCCAGGGCTGCCAGCATGCAGCAGTGGGCCGTGGAGAGGACCATGCGCCGCATGATCAAGCAGAGATTTGTCGAGCGCGGGGTTGAGATTCCCTATCCCAGGCGGGTCATGGTGCCTCTCACCCACACATCCATCGAGAGCTGTGAACCAGAAGAGGAGGGAGCAGAGTGAGGCCCACGGTCAGGCTTGGAGATATTCTCACGCTCAAGAAGCCCCATCCCTGCGGCTCCAGCCGCTGGGAAGTACTTCGGGTGGGCGCGGACTTCCGCCTTCGCTGCCTGGGCTGTGATCGCCTCGTGATGCTTCCCCGCCGCAGGGTCGAGGGTAGGATTCGAAAGGTGGAGTCCAGGGCACAGGACTGCGAATCCGGGGAGGTCAGACCATGAAACTCGGTATCGTTGGTCTGCCGAATGCCGGCAAATCCACTCTATTCAACCTGGTGACGGGCGGCGGCGCGCGAACGGACCTGTATCCCTTCACGACGGTCGAGAGCAACATTGGGACGGTGGACGTCCCCGAAGCCCGGCTGGAGCCTGTTGCGCAGGTCCTCCGGTCAGCTGAGGCGATCCCCGCTACAATGCGGATCGTGGATATCGCTGGCCTGGTCAGGGGGGCGAGCACCGGAGAAGGCCTGGGGAACCGCTTTCTCGGCTACATAAGGGAAGTGGATGCCGTGGCTCACGTGGTGCGAGCCTTCCACAGGCAGGATGTCTCCCATTCTGAGGGTGAGTTGGATCCGTTGCGTGACCTGGACCTGGTGGAAACCGAGCTGATGCTGGCCGATCTTGACACGGTTGAAAGGCGCATTGACTCTGTAGCCAATGCTGCCAAGAGCGGGGACGCTGCTCTTGCGGCCCAGGTGCAGATCCTCACCGGCCTGCGGAGGCGCCTGTCGGGTGGCGAGTACCTGGCGGTGACCTGCCTCACAGAGGATGAGAGGGAGTCTGCTCGGGACCTGCACCTCCTTACAGCCCGCCCTGTCCTATACGTGGTGAATGTGGATGAAGACGAGTATGAGCGGTACCTGTCGGAAGGTAGCGACCTGGTCGACCCGGTCAGGGCACGCGCGGGCGAGCGTCGCATGCAGGTCGTTGTCATCCCCCTGGGGTTTGAGGAGGAGCTGCTGGGACTGGAGCAAGAGGAGCGGGAGGAGTTTATCCAGGACCTCGGTTTTGAAGCGGTGGGCAGAAAGCGCTTCCTTGAGGCTGCCTATGATCTGCTCGGCCTGATTACATTCTTCACAGGCAACGCCCGGGAGACGAGGGGGCGCTCCCTGCCGCGGGGAAGGACAGCCGTGGAGGCTGCAGGCAAGGTACATACGGATATGGCCCGGGGATTCATCCGGGCAGAGGTGATCCAGGCGGAGGAACTTGTTCGGGCAGGATCTCGTTCAGCGGCCAGGGAGCAGGGCCTATTGCGGATCGAGGGCCGAGATTACGAGGTCCGGGATGGAGATGTGATCGAAGTTCTCTTCAACGTTTGAAGTGCCAGCTCTTCGGTGGTATAATACATGGGTTGAAACAATGACAGAGCGTACCATGTTTCTTCCTGCCTTGCTCGCGAGGAGCAAGGCCGCACGCCCACGGGAAGGAGGCCGTCTTAATTGAAATTCCGCAATTACGAGACCATGTACATTGTGAACCCCGACATCGGAGGCGAAGCGATTCGGACACTCGCAGGCAAGTATCTCGAGCTTATCAATGGACTCGGGGGCGAGGTAACCAGTGTTGAAGACTGGGGACAGCGTCGATTCGCCTACGAGATCGACGACTACACCGAGGGACATTACCTGATCATGGTGTCTTCCGCTAACGAGGAGATCACGAAAGAGCTGGACAGGCGTATGAAACTGGACGAACATGTCATCCGCATGATGACTGTCCGTAAGGATGACTGATATTCGCAGCAGGCTGTGAGGGGGGGAACCGGGATGTTGAACGTTGTCGTATTGATCGGGCGTCTGACGAGGGATCCAGAGGCGCGATACACGGTCAGTGGCGTTGCAGTTACCAACATCGGACTTGCTGTCGAGCGTCCCTTTACGAACCGTGACGGAGAACGCGAGACGGACTTTTTCGATGTGGTCTGCTGGAGGAAATTGGCCGAGACGGTGGCCAACAACCTGCGCAAGGGTCGGCTGGTCGCGGTCCAGGGGCGGATGCAGCAGGATCGCTGGCAGCAGGATGGGCAGAATCGAAGCAAGGTGGTTGTCGTCGCCGACCAGGTGCGGTTTCTGGACTGGCCCTCGGACCACCAGGGCAGCAGCGGCGGCCAGCAACGCAACCAGGGCAACCAGGGCAATCAGAGCCCCAAAGACAGCGAGGACTTGCTCGATGATTTTCTCGAGGAAAATGACGTGCCACCCTTTAATTAGGAGGTGGAATGAGTATGCGAAGAAACCGAAAGCGCAGAAGGAAGGTATGTAGTTTCTGTATGGATAAGATTGATGCGGTTGACTACAAGGACGTGGGAAGATTACGTCGTTTCCTCAGCGACCGGGGTAAGATCTTGCCCCGCCGGATCACTGGAAACTGCGCGCGTCATCAGCGGCAGCTGACCAGGGCCATCAAGCGGTCCCGCGTCATGGCCCTGCTTCCCTTCACCATCGATTGATTCACCTCATCAGGCCTACGGGAAGGGGGACAGGGCACGGGGCCGGTGCTTCCAGTTGTGCTTAGACCCAAAGGGGATGTGGGTATTGCCAAGAATGTACACGCGATCGAGTGGCTGAAGACAGAACTCACCCAGCAATTGGGAGGTCTGTTTGGTGCACTCATGACAGCAAAGGAAGACGCGGTCGTTGACAGCATGGCAGCGATCGTATCCTGTTGCTATCTGCTTGCCAGGCGGGTGGGCATAAACTTCAGCCGCGTTGACGCGCGCATCGATCAGCGGCTCCGTTCCACCGTCCGCAGCGAGCACCAGTTAGAGACCTGGTACGGTGATCTGACTGCACTCATCGATTATCGCGACGATGCAGAGAAGGGGCGTGATTGATCATCCATCGCGGCAATGGCGACGATACC
>SKXF01000256.1 GCA_007128555.1 Clostridia bacterium
CACCGGAAGCTGCGCATGGATGTCCGTATAGCTACCACCGAAAGCCACGCCCCGCGCAGAGTAGACCAGCTGGAACGCGTCAAGCCAGTATCCCCAGGCCTTCAGCAGAAGATAGGAGGCCAACAGGACCGCCAGGTGGGCCCGGGACCTGGGGTGTACGTTCACCCGGCCTCCGAGGAAATTCACCGATCCCGCAAAGAAGTAGATCAGGCCCATGATCATCAGGGTCAGAAGAATCAGAAACCCGACGGAGTTGAAGATCACCCTGTAAAAGGGCAGGGTGAAGACAAAATAGGCAATGTCCCTTCCAAAGAGCGGATCCGGCACCCCGAAAGGAGCCTGGTTGATGTAACGGAGAACCGTCTCCCATTCGGTGGCAAAGGAAATCCCCGCCAGGAAGCCGAACACAACCGAAACAGCAGCGATGACGCGATTGATCGTCCGCGGCAAAAACCACCGCGTCGCCTGCAGCTCCTCAACCTGGCTGGACAGGTGCAATATGCTGCTTCGTATGAAGCGCAGATTGACGAACAGGAACAGGCCAAAGACCAGTCCCGAGGCCAGTCCCACTAACAGGCGGGCCCTGAGCATCGTCCAGAACACGCTGAGATATCCCATCTCCTCAAACCAAAGCACTTCCGTATAATAGTACGCGACCGTGGATGACAACAATAGGAGCGCGGCCACGATACCAATGACCGTCCACACCACGACCCTGCGCCTGCCTTGCATGGTCACCACATCCCCCTAGAGTATCGACTCTGTGTACATGGTATATTGTTCATCATAAAGGAAGCATTCTCCTGCCATGGTTTCTCAACCGTCGCCCCGCAGACGCTGGAAGAACAGCAGGATGCTGTCAATCATCCTGCGCCACCAGGACCCACGTTCCACGTCCTGGGCGGGATGAACCGTCCACAGGCCCAGGTGCAACGGCTCGTCATCGTCCGAAGGCTCCCAGTACAGGTTTAGCGTTCCGATCACATCTTCCCGTGATAGGGGGGCACGGGCTACCTCGCCAAGGGAGACCTCGACCCGGATCTGATCCTCCGTACCCTCGGGAACAATCACAGCCGGCTCCTCCCCCACCCGGACCGGAATGCTGAGGGGCTCTCCGCCATAAACCCGAACGTCCTCGGGCAACGCAGGTTCGACGTTCACAGCATGCATTGTGAAATTGTCAAAGGCCCAGTTCAGAACCGCCAGGGCCTCCCGTTCGCGGGTCGCAATGGCCTCGGGTTCGGACTGATCCTCAATCCCGGCGCCGATCCCCATGATGATCGCGGCGTAATGATCGTCGCCATCCCTGGCCGTCGCAACCAGGTGATAGCCCGACTCCCGCGTGTACCCCGTCTTCAATCCTGTGACTCGCTCATCACGAAAGACCAGGCCGTTACGGTTGGGTTGGGTGATTCCCGCGTAGGTGAAGCTCTCCTGCGTGGTGATCTCCTCGGACTGGGGAAAGGTCATCGAAAAATACCGGACCAGCCGAGCAATATCCCGAGGGGTAACCCTCTGCCCCTCGGCGGGAAGACCGTTAACTGTACCCAGGTACGTATCCCGCATTCCCAGTTCCCGGGCCATATCGTTCATCCGATCGACGAAGACCTCGGCGCTGCCCGCCAGGTGCTCCGCCACAGCGATGGAGGCATCGTTTCCTGAAGCCACGATCATACCCGTCATGACGGTCTCCAGGGGAATCTCCTCTCCGACCTCGATAAACATCTTGGATCCCGGGACGTTCGCCGCCCACGCCCGTTCACTGACAAGAACCATGTCATCGTAAGCCGCCCGGCCCTCCTCAATGGCCCTGTAGGCCAGCGCAAGGGTCACGATCTTGGACAGAGAAGCCGGGCCGTAGGATGCATCGGGTGCCTTTTCAAACAATAGGGCTCCCGTGCGAATGTCCATCACGATGACCGACGCGGCCTCAAAGCTATCGGGGTTAAGCGTGTGCCCAGGGAAGCTGCGTGAGACCACCTCATAGGGAGGTGCGGGAAGCCAGCTGGCCTCCACAGATGAGCCCAGCAGACCCACAACCATGAACAGAGTCACAACGATTGCCACTTTCGACACTAAACGCACGTGCCTCCTCCTCCGTCCGGAGCGATCTCACACCCCATGGCTATATTTCCCTCAGGGAGAGCGAATATGTGGCTCCCATGAGCAAAGACGACACCAGATCGAACATGTTCCATTGTGTCACACTTCGTCGCGGCGCAAAAACGCCGTCAGGCAATGGATCCCACCCCAGCCCTTCTGGAGCTCTGACACGTCCAAAGTCAGAACCTCCACACCGGCCTCTTCCAGTCGCTCCTGGGTTCGCGGACTGCCCTCCGACATCACGATTTTCCCGGGCTCCAGGCAAACAAAATTGCTGGCCATGGCCTGTTTCGCCTCGTGGGGTGAGTTGATCTCAATCATCTGGTAACCGCGGCGCCTCAGAGTGTCTGCCACCTCGAAGGGCGTCGGCCACGGGAAAAACACGCAGATATCGGTACTCGCTAGATTGAAGAGGCCATCAATGTGATCCTGGCCGTAGGGAACCTGGAAATAGAGGAACGTGTGCACTCCCATCCGCCGCAGGATTTCCTCGATCTGGGCAGCGCCCTCCCGGTTGGTGCGGTTACCCACGCCGATGATAACGGTGGTGCGGTCCACCCACATCAGATCGGCACCCTCGAAGGTACCGCCCCCACTGATGGTTCGGATGATCGGCACCCCAAGCCCTGCCAGGGTCTGGGCAGCATAACGTTCCTCTCCACGCCGCACGGCGAGGGCAGGCCGGGCCACAATGGCTCCCTCAGGCGTCATGGCCACCGGGTCTCGGACGAAAAGGGCATTGGGCTTATCCGGTGCCATCTCCTCGATGTAGTGGACGTCCACCCCATGATCCCGATAGATGTCCGCCAGGGCATCGTGCTGGGATCGGGCCAGGTCGACATCCATCAGATCCAGCCACCGCGCCTCCGCAGGGTCCGTTATCCGCTCCACCTCGACCCCCGGCCGGCGCAACAGGACAGATCGCAATCGACCGACTTCCGAATCCACGCCCCAGTCTCCCCAGTACCGGGGAAGATCCTCGGCGAACCCGGATTCAAGGGCAAACCACCGTTCCCCTGAACTTATCAATTCCGACATGCAATCTCCCTCTCACAGGTACCGGCCATAGCCCCATAGCTCGGTACGTTTGTTCACGCCCCTTCATCCGCATCAGACTAATGAAGGAACACCCATGAATCGTATCTACCTCTGGAGAGCATCCCCAGCAGGGCATGTCCCCATGCGTCTGCAGCCACATGAAACCACCAACATTGGCACGGAACGGATGCATGCCACCAGGTACCCTCCGGGAACATGACAGTCCACGTGCCTAACGCAATCCCGTTCACCAGAGCACAAGACCTGGTGAAGAAGCCACCGTACAACATCTCAGGACACACGATGAAACTGCCCTGTCACCTGCGAAACGTTGTCGTCCCTGGGCACACAGCAAGGGACTCCTGGATATCATAGCCTCTTGGACCTTCGACAGAAACTCCACATTGGCGGCGCGGACGCTCATCATCCATGCTAACGGCCATCAATCGCCACGAAGGGATGTCAGGCAACAGTATTCCGCGCTGACCACGTTCATGGAACATGTCCCCGGCGGCACTTCAGTGCCCAGGTCGGTTCATCCCCGGCGATCGCTTCTCCCGCTGCACGGAACGGCCATGGACCTTCCTAGAAGCCAACCCGGAACTCGACGATCGTTGGGCCATCGGCAGCGAAGGCCTCGTTGAGAACAGCAGGCAGCTGGGCGGCATCCGTCAGTCTCCGGCCCCTGGCACCAAAGGCTTCCGCCATCTGCACGAAATCGGGGTTGCATATGTCCGTGCCGATCTCCCTGCCGTAGCGACCCCTCTGCATTCGACCCACGACACCGTAGGACTCGTTGTTTATAAGTAATATCGGAAGAGGCAGTCGGTACTTGACAGCCGTGGCAAGGTCGCCGACGGTGAAGAGTAACCCCCCGTCTCCGCTGATCGACACCACGTTTCGATCCGGCTGCCCCAGCTTCGCTCCAATTGCCGCGGGCATCGACCATCCGAGGGTGCCAAAACCTCGCGGGAACAGGAACGTCCTGGGCTGTTCAGCAAAATACAGGGAGTTGGCGCGATAACAGAGCATCGTCATGTCACAGACCACCACGTCTTCGGGCATAAGAGACTGTCTGAGCACATCGATAATCGCCCGAACCTCTCCATCGTCCGATCCCTCTTCCAGGATCGAATCTCTCAGATCGGAGATCTCGCCCCTGAAGGCGGTCTTCCCTTCGGATCCACGCTCAGATGCAGCGGCGGCCTCGCCCATCACCTGGCGCAGGCGTTCCAGGAGCTGCTCGGCAAAAATCCGGGCATCGCTCTGGATTTCAATGCAGGGCTGGTACAGCCGGTCACCTCGGGGAGGATCCAGGTCCACGCGTATGAGGGGCTTTGGGAATCGCACATTCCCCTCACCCGTATCGACCACTCCGAGCTCACTGCCCACAACCAGAACAGCGTCCGTGGTCTGTATGAAGTCCAGCATCGCCTCGGAACGGAGATTGCAGCCCAGGCTGAGGGGATGATTCTCGTCGAGGACTCCCTTGCCCGCCGAGGTCATGGCCACTGCGGCACCCAACAGATCTGCGATCTGTGTCAGGGCCTCGCTGGCACCGACAGCCCCGCCTCCGGCCCAGAGCAGGGGCCGTTCTGCCCCGAGAAGGATCTCGGCAGTCCGCGCGATCTCGTCGGCAGAGGGTGAGAACACGCTGCCTTCACTTCGGCCAGCAAAAATCATGTCGGCCTCGGCATCAAGTACATCCGTGGGAATCTCAATATGCACGGGGCGCGGGCGGTGGGTCCCCAGGTAGGTCATCGCATCGGAGATGGCCCCTGGCACATCTGCCGGATCCGTCACGCGACGATTCCAGGCTGTGCAGCCGGCGGTCACACCAAGCTGGTCCTTCAACTGGTGCAAAGCCCCGACATCGCGGTCCATGTGATCAGACCGGTTTTGACTCGATATCAGTAAGATAGGTGATGAATCCGAATAGGCCTGACCCAGGGCTGTGGCTGCATTGGTCACCCCCGGACCCGTAATCACAAGACCAACGCCAACCTTTCCCGTGACCCGGGCATATCCATCAGCCATGAAACCTGCGCCAACCTCGTTTCGGGTCAGGATGTGTCGGATGCTCCCCTCGTGATCACACAAACCATCGTAGATCTCCATCGTGTGGACTCCGGGAATACCAAAGACCGTGTCGACTCCCTCTGTGACCAGCGCCTCAACGACCGCTTTTCCTCCGGTCATTCGAACCATAAC
>SKXF01000417.1 GCA_007128555.1 Clostridia bacterium
CATGGTGACCAGATCGACCAATGCGGAGATGACAAATGAGAGATATTCAACTGATCAGGGCAACCACCTTAAAGGCTGACGGCGTTGTGCTTATCGTCGGCCTCGTGATATCGATGCTTGCGGGGCGCATGGATCTCGGATTCTCCTTTGCCTTCGGCATGATCCTTGGCATCATCAACTTCCTGCTTCATGTACTGTCTGTTCAGTTCACCGTGTTGGGGACCGACCCTGATTCTCCCGATGCATCGAGCAAGGCAGTGGCCAAGGCAGCTCTTGCTTATTTCATGCGTTTTGCTATCGTAGTTACAGGTTTGACCCTCGGTGCCTTTCGGGCAGAGATTATTTTATTGCCTGCGGTGGCGGGCTTGCTTATCACTTATATACTGCTGATCTTTGTTGGTGTGAAGCATCGCGGTGGAATCGGTGCTAGGAAGCGTTAAATCCACAGCAGGCAATGTGGCACTGTTACGGAGGTTCGAACTATGGACAGATTCTTGGAAGCTCCCCTGGTCGTCTTCCGGGTCGGCGGTATCCCGATCACTGAGACCGTGTTTATCAGCTGGGTGATCATGGCCGTCATGATCAGTGGCGGGTATGTCCTGACCCAGAGGTTGCGCAGGAGCCCTACGGGAGTTCAGTCGGTCCTGGAACTCCTCATCAAGGGACTTACATCCCTCGTGACCATGACCATGGGGCGAGACAAGCTTGGCTTTCTTGGATACGTGGGTTCACTCACCCTGTTCATCCTGGTTTCCAATGTCCTGGGTGTAACAGGGCTGCGCCCCCCCACGTCGGACATTAACGTGACGATGGGCCTCGCGCTCCTGACATTCCTGGCTACACAGTACTACAGGTTCACGTTCCGAGGTTTTGGTGGTTACGTGAAGAGCTATGCTGAACCAGTGGTCTTCATATTCCCACTGAACGTGATCAGCGAGCTCGCTGCACCCGTTTCCCTCGGCATGCGGTTGTTCGGCAACATCCTTGGTGGCAGCATCATTGTTGCCATGATCTACAGTGTCGTTCCGTTAGCGGTTCCCCTACCGTTTCATCTGTATTTTGACCTGTTTGTGGGTGCAGTGCAGGCTTTCATATTTGTCATGTTGACCATGGTGTTCATCAAGATGGCTATTGAGTAGGCAAGGGTAGTAGCGAAGGGAGTGGGTTGCATTGTTGATAGGTGTTGTTGCGATAGGAGCTGCCGGCCTGGCCGTGGGGCTCGCGGCGATCGGACCCGGAATCGGCCAGGGATTCGCTGCTGGCAAAGCGGTAGAGGCTGTCGGAAGACAGCCCGAGGCCCAGTCACAGATCATCACGACGATGCTGCTGGGACAGGCAGTTGCTGAGACTACCGGGATCTATGGCCTGGTCGTATCGCTGATCCTGATAGGAATCGCCCAGAACTTCATGTAGGAGCAAGGCTGAAGAACGGGGAGCGGTTACCATTGACAGACATAACGTGGTCACTATTGATACATATGGCCAGTTTCCTTGTTTTCTTTCTCGTTTTTCGCCGTGTGTTTTTCCGCCCTCTGTTGCATCTTCTCGAGGAGAGAGAGGACACCATCAGTGCCCTCCTGGAGGAAGCAGAGGATCGTAGGGAGATGGCCGTGGAGATCGAGGAGCGATGTGATGCCCGCCTTAAGGAGGCACAGGATCATGCCTCGCAGATCCTCAAGCAGGGAGAGAGGCAGGCTCAGAAGAGATACGATGAGATCCTCTCCCGGGCCCGGCAGCACAGCGATGAACTCCTCGCCAGGGCCAGGGTGAAAATAGAGGCTGAGAAAGCGCGGGCCCTTGCAGAATTCGAGGGCGAGGCGGTGAATATGGCTTCTATCGTCGCAGCGAAGGTGCTGCAGCGGGAGATCGATCATCGAGAGCGGGAACAGCTACAGGCAGTGGTATTGGAAACCGTCAGGCATAAGGATGACTGAAGGACTGACCTGACCGATACCCCTGGGTTTGATCGTACGAGTCAATGTAGCGGGGTGGCCCATCGAAGGGGGGGCGTCGTATCCCCACCCGGGAAGATGGCTTGGGCCGCCCCGTTTGCGATAGGTCAGAGGGCTTTCGTTTGCGATGGATGAGGGGTTAGTATAGGTTCAAGTGCTGAGGCATTCGTAAGGAGGTGGGGCAGAGAATATAGGCTCGTGGGATCGAGGCATGGGAGATGGGAGGAAATGGGCAAATGGGTTCCGAACTGGAACGTGTGAGCATCTTCATTGATGGAGCAAACATGACGTATGCGCAGAAGAAATTGGGATGGCAAATTGACTTTCAAAAAACCGTTGAATACTTCTCTTTGGGCAAGAACCTGATCAATGCCTTCTACTATGCAAGAGAGCCGCAGGATATCGATGAGAAACGCTTCTACGGGTTTCTCACCTGGACGGGGTACACCGTTCGCACCAAGCCGGTGAAAGTGTGGACCGACCCCAGTACGTCAGAGTCCAGTTACAAGTGCAATCTGGACATCGAGATGGTCGTTGACATGTTCAATACCTCGACGCTGTACGGAGTTGCGATCATATTCACAGGCGACGGGGATTTCGGTCGTGCCGTGGAGCTTCTACGGTCCAAGGGCAAGCGTATTATCGCCTGCTCTACCCAGGACATGATCTCCTACGAGCTGGCCAACGCGGTTGACAAGTACGTGGATCTGAGCACGACCCGGCAGTATATCGAGCGCAAGACTGAGAAGAATGCCAGCGACTGAGGAACGAGTTTTCGAAGGGGGGGTGTTCCCACGCCCCCCCCCGATCGGATTGAGCGATCCAACTCCTGGTTCGATCAGATGACCCACCTGCAGTGCCCATCCAATCAACACACGACGTTAGGCCGATGACCCCTGGGCTCCGTGAAGCGGTGCTTCCTATGGGATGGCATGGGGGCGGGAAAAGAGGCCCCCATGCCGGGCGAGGGGGATCTATCTACTGCCGACCCGCAGCGATCAGGACGTTCGCCTGGTGCGCAGGCTGGATCGAGTTTGCTCTGTGGGAACGGGCGTTGTAAAAATACAGGCAGAAATGTCCCTGGAAGCTGTTGTTGTGAATGGTCTGGACACCGTGGGGCATCCCCGCCATGGAGGCTGCGAATATTCGGTTGCCCACTTTTAGCAGGATTGGCCGTGCGTTCCAGCTCCACTGGCCTCCATAGACTCTTCTCATGATGGCCGTATCCTGCGAGGTGAGGGGTTCGGAATCAGCGTGGTTTGAGCCCCCGAGTCGCCTGATGGAGAACTCCCTACCGGTGTACAGATCGACCACGGTTGCCACCGTGCCAGGGGGGTAGTACCAGCGGACCCACTCCCAATTAAGGAGCTCTCCATGTCCCCCCACCTGTGTGCCCTGGGGACTGGTTACGGAGACCGCAGAATTGCCTGATGGGATATAGAGCAGCTGTCCTGGCATGAGGACATCACTGCTGAGATGGTTCGTCTCCCATATGGCACCGGTTGTCGTTGCAAACCGCGAGGCTATACCGCTGAGCACGTCGCCCAGCTGAACCCGATAATCCGTGACCCTGGAATCTGTCGTCGGGGGCGCACCGGGTTGGCCCGATCTCGGGATGCGAAGGATCTGGTTGACCCTGAGGTGATCGCCCGCCAGGGGGTTGATGCTGCGTATGCCAGTGACGCTGACGCCATAGTGTTGTGCGATGCTGGTCAGGGTATCTCCGGGCTGGACCCAGGCTGGAACCTCATGGCTGTCAGCCGCGGGGATCCGGAGAATCTGCCCGGTGCGTAACATCGAGTCGTTGAGGTTGCTTGCCCTTTGTATGGCTCCGATGCTGCGTCCGAGGCGTTGGGAGATCCGATATAGGGTGTCACCGGACTGTACACGGTAGGGAAAGGCGTTGTTCAACACCCGGGTGGTGACATACAGGACCTGACCCGCGCTCAAACTTCCGATGCTCGGGTTGTCTCGCTGAATCTGGGCCGATGACACATCAAGTCTGTTACTTATCGACCACAGGCTATCGCCGGACTGAACGCGGTAGGTGATCACGGCGCGGTATTCTGGCGCTGCAATGACGGGGCTGGCCAGTCCAGTGCTCAGGACGATAAGACTCAGAATCAATGCGGTGGGAAACAATCGATGTTTGCATAGGGTCCTTATGTAGTATCTCAAGAGATGCTCCCTCCCATGGGTAATGCTGACAGATAGACGACATTTTTACACTCTTTGTAGATTCTGAGCCCATCTGTCATATCCTCTTGGCAATCTGGACCAGGGGAGGGGACTGGCTCCATAGGATGGAGCAGGGGAGGGACCCTCCTCACGGTAGCTAGGATCAGGGGACCTGCGGAGGCGAGCAGAGCACCACATCGTCCAGGAAACGGGCCACTCCGTCTTTGTCGTTGCTCGAAGTGATGACATCCGCCTTCACTTTGATGTCGTCAGGCGCATTGCCCATGGCTACCGCCGTTCCGGCGACTTCAAACATGGGCAGGTCATTGTAGTTGTCGCCAAAGGCGACGATGTCCCCCGGGGCGATCTTGAGGTGGTGGGCGAGTATCTTGAGGCCCGCTCCCTTGTCGCAACCGGGGGGGACAGCCTGCAGCCAGTAGCAGTTCGCGTACATATCGAAGGTGATGGTCGAGGAGTCCTCAAGTCCCATCTTTAATTGGAGCGCCTCGAGGGCGTCCTTTGCTCCCATGGTGGAGATCTTCAGCGGTCTCCAGGAGAGCGACTGTGGTATTTCCTCCAGGTCTTCGGCATCGGCTCCGATGAGTTTAATGTAGGTCTCCGACGGGGCAAATCCGGGATGGAGCTTGTAGTAGAGGTCGGGCCCCTCGAAAGTGAATCGATGCATAAATACGGAATGTCCGGTGGCCAAACACGCCTCCGCGATCCTGAGGGCGCAGTCCGGATCAAAGGTATCGGAATGAATTACCGTACCGTCCGGTGCGAGAACAACGGCACCGTCGTTGGCCACGATGGGGATGTCTCGATCGATCATCCGGGCGACCTCGATGCTGCTTCTCAGCCGGCGACCTGTCACCAGGGCCACGGCTGTGCCCCGGCCGATGCACCGTCTAAGGGTTGCAAGGGTGTGGTCGGTGAAGTGGGCTTCGTTGTTGAGTAGGGTTCCGTCGATATCGCAGGCAATCATGCGATGGGCCATCTGTCGTACCTCCCTTGATTGGATGCACCGGTGTCGATTATTTTCGGCACCCAACCCGATGTATCCTGCAATCATTGCGTCGAACAGGGCCTGGTTGATATGTTTGTGCTTGAGGCGAACGGTCACGGCAGGGTTCGTTGGCCCGGGACGTGGAACGTCAGCATTCGGCAGGAGGAGCGGAGTTGATTGCAGGGCAGAGTATGTCCAGTACATCATTGAGACGA
>SKXF01000325.1 GCA_007128555.1 Clostridia bacterium
CCCTCAGCCCTCATCTCCCGTTTCACCAGGGGATTGGCGAGGATGGCCTTGATCTCTGACCCAAAGAGGAAGCCGGTACCCTCCTCCCAGAAGAAGAGGGGTTTCACCCCCAGTCGGTCTCGGGCCATGAACAGCGACTGGTCCTGTTCATTCCATATGGCAAAGGCGAAGATGCCGTTCAGCCTGGCCAGGCAATCGGGGCCCCAGGCCATGTAGGCGTTGAGCAACACCTCGGTGTCGGAGTAACTCTGAAACGAGTGGCCCAGGGCCTTGAGCTGCTTTCGTAAATCCTCCGTGTTGTAGAGCTCGCCGTTGTATACGATGATGAAGTCTCGGTCGAGGTGACTTCGGACCATGGGTTGCGACCCTCCCGAGGGGTCGACCACGATCAGGCGTCGGTGCGCAAAGGCGGCATGCCTGGAGTACCATTCCGCGCCCTCATCGGGGCCCCTGTGGGTGAGGCTGCTACCCATGCGCTGCACCATGTTCTTCTGCTTTCGCAAATCTCGGTCCCAGTCGAGCCAGCCGGCGATTCCACACATCTGTATCACCCTATCCCTGCCAGGTTATTGTTTTGACTACCCGTACATTATGGTCACCTGGGCATCGAGGTGTGGGTCTGTGTCAGAAAAAGTGACATGTACGTGACACAAACCCTAACCCCCTGCAAGGGGGCGGCATAGGATGCAGCACGCAGCGGTGGAATCCACATCGAAAGGGGTGAGGCGTAATGACCCATGACCAGGAGCCCGTATACCCCATGATGGTCGTAGAGCGCATGACCGGCCTCACGCGCCGGCAGATCCGGTACTGGGAGCATCACGGCCTGTTCTGTGTGACCCGCACCCAGGGAGGTCATCGGCTGTTCAGCCGCGAGGATGTGAACCTCTTGCTGCAGATCAAGTCGATCAGGAAACAGGGTGTTCACAGCCTGGACACGGTGCGCCGGATCCTGGATTTTCAAGCGCAGGAGAACACGTTGCGGAGATCCCGGGGGAACGCCCGGTATCAACCGGGTGGCAGGCGGGGAACCCCGGCTAATCTGCCGAGATGGAGTAACTCGGATGCAAGGGCGCATTTTGATCGGCACGAGATCCTGTCAGGGAGACGGGAACGTTCCACCTGACCGAGGTTAATTAGAGAGGAAGTGCTCGAGGTGAGAGAAGCGGTGACAAGGCCCAGGAACACGGATGACGTGCTGCGCCTTGCTGATGCGGAGGATATTCGCTTTGTGCTGCTGCAGTTTACCGACATCCTGGGAGCATTGAAGAGCGTGGCGATTCCGGTGGAGAGACTGCCGCAGGCTTTGGACGGGCAGATCATGTTCGACGGTTCATCGGTCCACGGCTTCGCCCGCATCGAGGAGTCCGATATGTTCCTTATGCCGGATCCGATGACCTATGTGTCGTTTCCCTGGAGAGATACGGACCGGGGCAATACAGCGCGGCTGATCTGTGACATCCACGACCCGGATGGCCAGCCCTTTGAGGGTTGTGTTCGACACGCCCTGAAACGGGTTATGGTTGAAGCTAAGGAGATGGGATATGTCATGAATGCGGGGCCGGAAGCGGAGTTCTTCCTGTTCCACTGCGATGACACCGGCAGGCCCACCCTCCACACCCACGACCAGGGCGGCTACTTCGATATGTCGCCCATAGACAAGGGGAAAGACATACGGCGGGATATGCTGTTGGCGCTTCAGGATGTGGGCATAGAGGTGGAGGTCTCCCACCACGAAGTGGCTCCCGCCCAGCACGAGATCGGGTTCCGCTATGCAGGTGCCCTGGATACGGCCGATAACATCGTCACCTTCAAGACCGTTGTTCGTTCGATCGCCAACATGAATGGATTGCATGTGACGTTCATGCCCAAGCCGATCGCAGGGATCAACGGATCGGGAATGCACATTCACCAGTCCCTTTTTGAAGGAGAAGATAATGTGTTCTTCGATCCTGCGGCACCGGATCAGCTGAGCGAGACTTGCCATTATTACATGGGCGGCCAGCTGGAGCACGCGCGGGGCTTTACCGCGATCACCAACCCCCTGGTTAACAGCTACAAGCGACTGGTTCCGGGGTATGAGGCACCCGTGTTTATCGCCTGGTCCGAACGAAATCGGAGCCCTCTCATCCGCGTGCCTGCCCGGCGCGGAGTCGGCACTCGCGTGGAACTACGCAGCCCAGACCCATCGTGCAACCCGTACCTGGCCCTGGCGGTGACCCTCAAGGCGGGATTGGACGGGATCGAGAGGAAGATATCGCCACCGGAGCCCTGTAATCTCAACATCTACGACCTGTCGGAGGCGGACCGAAGGCAATACGGGATCGGAAGCCTTCCAGGCAATCTTGAGGAAGCCCTGGATGAACTGCTCAGAGATGAGCTCGTTCAACAGGCTCTGGGCGAGCACATCCTGGAGCGCTTCGTGGACGCCAAGCAGATGGAGGCGGATGTCTACGCCACCCAGGTGCACCCGTGGGAGCTGGACCAGTACCTGGCGGTCTACTAGGCTCAGGGGAGATTCCTTTACTGGATGCGCTTTGAAGTGGAACCACCATGGTGGAAATCATGATATGCATGCGCTAAATGACCCTAACAGCTTCCTGACCGAGAAGGGCAACCCATTCGAAAGAATGGTTCGCAAAGCTATGGGTCTAAAGCTCCCCCCGGGGGAGCCATGATTGCCAAGCTGCCGAAGCAGGATGTTCTTGCATTTGGCTGTTCACTCCATGAGTCCCTGATCGCCAGGAAGCTGAATTCCATCAACGGAAGAGATGCCCATGAGCAGGAAATGGGTGGCAGCTTTACTGGCATTGTGCTTGGCCCTGGGTGGAGCCGTCTTGATGACCGGCGACGCCCTGGCTGCCACGGAGGCAACCACAACTGAGACGGAAGACGGCGAGGACAACGGTGAGGTAGAGGGCCTGGTGACGGGTGAGTTCAACGAGGTTGAGTTGACGTGGACCGGCGAATTTTACTCCGGTGGCATGGAGGATGATGGGGAGTATGAGTTCACGGTCAGGGTAGTCAACTCGGAGGCAAGTGGTGGGTCGGTTACCATCACGGGTCTCCTGCTCGAGGATCCAGGGGCCCCAGATGAACTGATCGTAGTCGAAGAACTAGATGTCGAGCTTGACTCAGATCAGTCTACCGAGTTTTTATGAACTGATGGAAGTTGACGACGAGGTCAAAGAGGCAGAGTTCAACTTCGTTGTCATGTTCTATGTCGGAGAAGACGAGGACGATCTACACGTGCTGGACATCCATGTGCTTCTCACAACGCTGGCCCGGAGAAGCGGCAGACGACGAGAGGTCCGAGGTAGCGCGAGCGGTCCACGTGGCCCTGACGGGTGATGAAGAGATTCGGCCAGGTCCGGGCTTTGGCGCGGCTGTCTCAGCGCGGGCCAGGGAGGGCGGCCTGGGTTCCATCGTGTCGGAGGCTGCTCGCAATGCCAACGGCAGGCGCAACGGTGAGAGCGAGTAACGCGCTCCTGCCTTCGTTGCGTCTCATTCCCCCGGGGGTCACCAGTGATCCGGGGGGGGTATCCATTGGTTTCCAAGACGGAGGGTCAGCAGGGAGTGTGTCATGGGCGAGTGAGCCCTGGCTGATTCCTTGATGTTCTGGGGCCGATGAACCCGGGTAATGCGGTGCCCGAGCAATCTGCCACAGGTTACGAAGGAGAGGATGGGATAATCTAACTGGGAGAGGGTGATGATTCTTGAAGGTTGACCACAACGAAGCGCTGAACCTTCTAAGAAAGTGGCAGGATATCCTTTGTTTGAACGATTGGAACCTGTCCCTGCGAATCAGGGATTCGAGCTGGCGCAAGTCAGGGGACATCGATGTTACGCTCGAGTACGCGACCGGCAGCGTCCTGATCCGCGAGGTACTGGACGACCTGGATCTGGACACCGTGATCGTGCACGAACTGGTCCATATCAAGCTGTATGCCCTGGACCAGATGATCGAGGAGCTCCTGGGGTTCGTCTATGGCGATGATGCTCATGATCCGAAGAAGAAGTTTGCCTATTCACAGTTTATGGGCGTGCTGGAACGCACCGCGGAAGACCTGACGCGGGCCCTGCTTGATGCTGAAGGACGCCAACCCATCAAGACCTGACTTGCCTAGACCTAAGAATGCCCATGGGTTGTCCCAGGCCCGAGCCTCCCTCCAGGTAGACCCCTCTATGCACGGCTACGGTGCATAGACGTTCCAGGTTGGGCCCGCCGGTGGTTGGTGAAAGCTGATCAACAAGGACGGAAGACGTTGATGCAGCCTGGCCACACGGTCCCTATTGTTCAGAGTACCCGAAGGAGCTCCGCAAGCAGTGCCGTTCGTTCGACCAGTGTCTGGACGCTGATCCACTCATCAAGGGCGTGCTCGCCAGATCCGACCGGACCGAGGCTGTCGAGGGTTGGTACGCCCAGGGCAGCGGTCAGGTTGCCATCACTGCCTCCTCCTCCCGACCCTTCCGTGATCTGCAGCCCGAGCTCCTGTCCGACCCTCTGTGCCACGGCAAATAGCGAGGCAATCGCTGCGGTGCGCTGCATGGGAGGTCGGTTCAGTCCTCCCTCGACTTCGACGCGGGCTCCCGGCATCAAGGGCTCCAGGCCCAGTATGAGGCGCTGCATCCTTTCGGCTTCCTCGAGGGTGGAAACCCGGAGATCTACCTCTGCCGTGCACTGTGCGGGGACCACGTTGGATCGGCTGCCTCCGTCGATCACCCCCACATTGACGGTGGTGCCCCTGTCATAATCGGTCAGGGCGTGCAGATCCTGGATGTGCCGGGCCATTTCTTCAATGGCATTGATGCCTTGCTGATGTGCACCTCCCGCATGGGACGCCCGACCATGGGTGCGGATCGTGAAGCTCCCCACACCCTTCCGGGCTGTCTTCAGGGGACCGTCGGGAGGAGCAGAGGACTCCAGCACCAGTACGCAGCTGGCTTGGCGTGCGAGCTGTTCGATCGTCTTCCGGGACGTTTTGCTTCCAGTTTCCTCATCGGTATTGCACAGGAGCACGACGGGTCTGCCAGGCATTTGATCATTGCTCAGAAGCGACTCGATCGCATACAGGGCCTGGACCACTCCCCCCTTCATGTCTGCGACGCCGGGACCGGTTGCCCGGTCACATTCAACACGGAAGGGGCGTCGTTGCGCTTCTCTCTCAGGCCACACCGTGTCCAGGTGACAGATAATCAGCACGCTCTTCTTCCTGGATGATTCCTGGGGATTCCACACCGCTTTCATGTGGTCGCCTGCTCTTTGGGCGGGGATATAGCTCACTTCGGCGCCGAGTTCCTCGCACGTCTTACCGACCATTCTGCTGATCCTAGTCGTCTGTACGGGCAC
>SKXF01000164.1 GCA_007128555.1 Clostridia bacterium
ACTGCCGAAGATGTCGTCGCCAAATAACCCATATTCGCGAGCTTTCACGATGGCACGACGCAGACGTTCCACAGCGAGGGGATACTCTGCCCTCACGTATACGTATCCCTTCCGAGCGCCGACTGCATAGCCAGCAATAGCCATGGCCTCTAAAATACTGTGCGGATCACCCTCAAGTATGCTGCGATCCATGAATGCTCCGGGATCACCCTCATCAGCATTGCAGACCACGTATTTCGTCTCCCCAGGGGCTTTGGCCGTGAATTCCCATTTGAGACCCGTAGGAAAACCCGCCCCACCCCGTCCACGAAGACCGGAGTTCTTGACAACATCCACGACTTCGTCCGGCTGCATAGAAGTGAGAACCCTGGCGAGCGCGGCGTACCCATCGCGGGCAATGTATTCCTCAATGGAATCCGGGTCAATAATGCCTGCGTTTCGAAGCGCGATCCTGGTCTGACGACTGAAAAAGGGCATATCCTCCCCGGTGGGAATGGACTCTTCACTGCCTGGAAGCCTGTAGGTCAGTTCCTCAACGATTCGTCCCTTGAGAAGGTGCTCTTCAACAATGGTGGAAGCATCTTCCGGCTTTACCTTCCGGTAGAGAACACCTTCGGGATAGACAACAATGACTGGACCGAGATCACAGGGCCCCATGCACCCAGTCTCCACCATGCGAACTTCATCCTCCAGTCCGCATCTGTACAGTGCCCGGGTAAGCTCTGTTGCCACCTCTTTGCAACCTGACGATATGCAGCCGGCACCTGCACACACCAAGATGTGAGCACGATAGGTACTCATTACTCACCCTCCTCTTCTCCCCATCCTTTGGCGTCCCAACGACCCTGTGTGGGGCACCAACCTCTACCTTTGCAATGCGCCTCCCCCTGGTGGACATCCGCCATGGTGTGACGCAACAGTACGTCGTCAAGGGAAGTATGGCAACGGTCATCTAATCCCTCACGAAGCAACTCGAGGTTCTCATCCAAGTATCGGCTCAGCCAACGAAGTACCAGTGGACTGCGCACATCCACATCCTCAAGCAACTCCGCTACCTCGTCTGAATCAAAGGAAAAGCGCTTGCCATTCACCTCATGTACATAGACAATACGTATCTCGGGATTGGCCGCCAGCAGGACGATGAGTGTAGATCCCATATCACCAAGCGGTGGTCGATCCACGTGAACCAATCGAAAAGTCGCCGACACACACGTACCGTCTGAGTCAGACGTCACCTCCAAATCACCGCCTACCGACCTGCAGGCGCTCTCGAGAAAGGCCAGACCCAACCCCACCTTGCGAGTGATCCGGGTGGTGGTAAAGGGATCAGTAACCGTGGAGAGTATTCCGGGATCGATACCACCGCCGTCATCTGTGATGGATACAGTCAGAAGGTTCTCTGCCGTGTCCTCCCGAACAGAGATGGTGATCTGTCGAGCGCCAGCGCTAACAGAATTCTGGGATATGTCCAATACGTGAAGCGAGATATCCTCCATGGGTACCCCCCGTCATACCATCATTCTTGCATCAGCATCTGGGGCACCATGTCCGGGGTAATCCGGGCATAGACCTGGTCATTGACCGTCGCCACAGGGCCGAGACCGCATGCTCCCAGGCACCTCACAACTTCCAGCGAGAACTTACGATCATCCGTAGTATCTCCGACCTTAATGCCCAGTTCGTCTTCTAACCGATCAATGACGGCCAGCGCACCCCGGACGTAGCAAGCAGTACCTTTACAAATGCTGATGTGATATTTCCCTTTCGGTTTGAGTGAGAACAGCGAATAGAAGGTCACAACACTGTATACGTCGCTGACAGACACACCCAGGCCCTCTGCAATCAGAACCTGCAAACGCATGGGCAAGTATCCCACGATCTCCTGAACCTGGTGTAGCACTTCGATCAGAGCACCGGGGTCTCCCCTGTGCGGGGCAATGATCTCTTCAGCTTGTTCCTCAACCATCCCCCAATCAGGCTCTAAATCGTACTGGGTATCGGCAGTAGTTTCTTGTAGCACCTTATCACTCATTGCCACACTCCTCTCAGCCGCAGTATGGTCTGTTGTAGCACCGTACCGTCAGATTCACATCGATCCAATCGGTACTCACATCGAGCACTGCGTTAAACGCATGGCCTCCTATGAACCCTAGATAACATTCAGCTTCGGGTTCCGTCGTCGAGTGACCACCTCCTCAGCAGATCCCGAATTATCAAAGCCACCACACCGCCCGTTACCGCCGTCACCAGTTGGGGAATCTGCATAGCATAGGCAATAGGCTCTGGGACAGTGATGATAAACCGAACTGCAGTGGACAGAATCAGGAACTTGGCAAGTGCGGCCGCGGCCAGGCCAACATAAACCTGGCGTTTCCGCAGTACTGAGAACACGATCACAAAGGCAGCATTACTGAGACCAATGAAAGGCACCATCGGGGCCAAAGGCGGCAATAGTATTCCACGATACAAGGCAATGAACGGGGTGCAGATCCCCACCAGCACTCCCGATGAAGGACCTACCGTCAGTGCAGTGAGCAGGAGCATCGCGTTTACTACAGGTCCGGTTACCGGCTGAGGAAGCCCCAGCAGTTGAATCGCCACGGTCATTGCGAGAAGGACTGCTGTCCGAGAAAGCCATTTAGTAGTCGTCGCTACTGAATTGGAGGCAGACGGACGCATCGTTGCACCTCCTCAAGACCCTACTCTCATCTGCGCACTCATTGTAGTCCCAGATGCATTCCCCGTCAAACCGGTTGTTGCTTCATTTGACGGCATGACACCCATAAAACTATCAAATACTCTCCCTATCTATACTATGTGAATGAAATCACAATCTGCGATACAACCCTCAAGCGCCTGGCATTATGTCAGGCCCTCAAGATTGCTCTAGAGACATTTAGGCAGACACCCAGATTTACGCCCCGTGAGAACTAACCGACGCCTGTGTCCGACTCGGCAGGCTCGCTCATCGCTCTTGCAGTCATCTGGCGCTTCATTCCGAGAAGGAGTTCCATCGTCTGTACTTTCATCTTGCCACCTACACACGCTAGCGCAGGAATTCGCACATGTTTCGCTAAATTGGCATATGTTAGCCTGAGGCTGCCAATACGAATCGGTGACCCCGGCACACATGTTCCCACAAAACGACATCGAGGCCGATGCCTACAACACCACTATCCCTCTCACCTCGACTCCACCTACGAGAGCCCCGATTCTTCCGTACGTCTTTCGTAAGGTAATGGAGATGTCGCCTGGGATATGGTCTATACTACGCCTATCCGAATCGGTGGAGACTCTCGATCTGCTCGACAATCCGCTCCACAGCCGAACCGAAGTGGCAGCCTGTTTGCTCCAAGCAAAATACCTCAGCTGGATCCCAGATAAATCTAGCACTACAAGATGAAACTCTCGCGTGCGGTGTGGGGAAAGGGTGGGGATGACCTCAAAGCTTATCTGTCACCATGATGAATTCATAGATGGCGTAGTACTCAATCTCACGCAGGGCACGGAACACGACCACGATCCAGGATGCAGGATGCAGTGAACAACACATGCCTGACGCGGTGTTCGGACCTTCCAGGATCTTCTGCATACGGTTGACCTCTCAGGCTGAGAGCAGAACTATTCGCGGCTGAACTCCCAAGCCCACCCATGAACCATACGAATGACCTTGTGGGTCCCCAGGCTCACCTACGATAAGCCTTTGCTCCAAGAGCCAAGAGATGCGTCATCTTTGGCCCCACCAGGAGTAGGGATTCTAGTGCAGTGGCGGTTCATCCGTCTCCGTCACCTCATGGGGATCCCTTGTATCATCATCCGGGATTCCTCTCTCGCGGGAGCGTCGTACCAGGAGTCGCAAGGATATGAGCTCCTCTTGCGCTTCATCTCGTACATAGTCGTCGTACGCATCGACGAATAAACAGGCCAGGGCCGATCCGCTCCGATAGGCAGCCCGCGAAATGGCATGAGTTCCGATGGGGTTGGTCATCATGAAAAACACCGCAATGATCAGCAACTTGAATCCTATGACCGGGGACCACTCGACGATGGCCACACCAGACAGAATGAGCAAATTTCCTGCCGTCACTCCCTTGGTGCCTGCATGATACCTCGTGTACACATCGGGGAAGCGCAGCATCCCAACGACTGCCACGAGACAGAATCCCACTCCCCAGATGATCAACATGTATGCGATTGCTTCCATGGTCTCCATTATCTGTGCAACTCCCTATGCTCCAGGTACTTGGCCATGATCATGACATCAGCAAACAGGAGGGCTGCATAGACCAGGACGATATCATAAAAGAGGGGCACACGGAAATGAGTGGCCAGAAGAACCATGATCATTGATACCAGGAGCCCCGTCACATCGAGAGCCGCCATTCTATCTGGTACTGTCGGACCAATCAATACTCGGTAGAAGCAAGCCAAACTTGCAAGAGACATGATGACGGCAGCAGTGAGTATCATTCAAATATCCTCCTCAACCACGCTTCCATGGTAACAATGACCGCTCGATCCTCAACCGCATCTCCTGCGTCGATGCAGTGCACAAAGTAACAATGCGTATTCTCATCAAAATCCATAGTTAATGTTCCGGGACTGAGAGTGATCAAATTGGCCAGGATCACAATGGCAGTCTTGTTGCGCAAACGCGTTGGAACTCGCACAATCCCCGGATGCATGGTGGGACGAATCTCCAGCGAATGCCCCGCCACGTTCAGCGCCCCCGAATAGACCTCGCGGAGGAACACGGGGATGAAAACGATGGCCAACCCCACCCTTCGAAGAATATCGATAACCCCCAGGGGACGAAGCTGGGAGCGTCTGTGCCACCATTTATCTGTCTTCTCGGTTCTGATGGCAACTACGAGTGCAAACCCAGCCACCCCGAGACCCAATGCGACAGTCACCCATGTGACCTCGCCCGCCAAGATAAGCCACACAATCAGTAAAACGAGAATGCGAAAGCCTCTTGCTATCATGAACTCAGCCCTCCCCCAACATCGTTCCTGTTGAGACTCACCAGAAAAGCATGATCATACCCACCAGAGCAAAGGCCACGACTAGAAGATGAATATCCTCTCCCTGACGGTACAGAAAAGAGCCACTCAGTGTGGCAACCCGGTCAACAGCTCTCGAGATCAGGTCCTTCGGCTGCAGCACTGTCCAGTAACCAAACGAGTCAATGAGTCCACGTATCCCGAAGAAGAACCCAACGCCCCCGACGACAACCGCTATGCTTTTCAGGATCTTCATGGGCTCGTAGACCGCCATCCATGTCGAGCTCGGCAGCATCGTGGCAACGGTACCGTAC
>SKXF01000096.1 GCA_007128555.1 Clostridia bacterium
ATATACCACAAATAATGCACGTACCGATGATCAGCGGCCTGAAGCCCCCCAGCCACCTGGCGAGGTTGCAGTCGTACCCAGGGGCCACGGCTCAAATCCCTCGGTACCAGGTCCTGCCGGATCGGCAAAAGGTGCGCAACGCATGGCCTCGCGGCACGCACAGGGTCCTGGAGGCCGAGGACTCATGGGGCAGACCTCACTGCTGCACTCAGCCTGGGAAGCCCCGGAAAACGCGTTCCCGCTCGTTCGCAGGAAGCCCTGCCAGGGACTCCAACGTGGACAGAGACACGAAACCGGCGGAGAAGATCAACCGGGTGAAGGCATCGTCGCCCATTTTCGCCGCCTTCTGTATCTTTGCCAGCTTGCGGTACCCCGTGAAATAAGAGGTCATGTATCCTCGCCACATGTGCTGCAGCCGGATCTGCCCCCGGGCCGTCACCTCGTCAAACCCCATGTACTCGCTGTACAGGGCGAGAGCCCTTTCATCACCCTTTCCGAAGTGGTTCAACTCCAGCTCACAGAGGATTCGCACCGCAGTATGCAGGCGTCGGTACAGCACAAACAATGAGAACAGGGGGTCATCGAACAGCTCCTGGTAGACATCCTCCGACCGGTGTGCCATCCCCTCTGACGCATGGCTTGCACGGCTGTACAGGGTGGTGGTCCTTGCGGTTCGTGGAACATCAGCGCCACTGGCGAAAACGTACTGCGCGTGGTGCCCAGGATAGGCCTCGTGGAGGGCCATGTTCATCAACCACCCGCGGTTTACCCCTTCCAGGTTCTCGGTGTTGACGTAGCAGTAGCCGGTCAGGTATCCCGACAACCCGTCCGGGCCACTGTAACCACCCCACGGGAACAGGTCCTGCAGGTGATCCGGCACGGCTGTGACCACGCATCTCTCCCCGGCCGGCAGGTCGGCGATGCCTGCACACATCTGGCGTGTCATGGCGACATACTTCTTCATCTCGCACAGCATGGACTCGGGATCCTCGTAGCGGTGACCGTCCCCTCGCAGGATCTGCCCAGGACTTGCCCCGGGCCTGATCTCATCAGCTGCCCTGCACATCTTCTGCAGCAGGGCCCGCACGTCGTCCCTCGTCCTCGCAGCCAGCTCCTCAACCGAAGCACCGAACACCCGATCAAGGAGATCGCCGTAGGGTAGACCCCTGATCGGGTCCACCGCCTCGGGAAGGGCCCTGATGCGCTGACCCGCCGAGAGGCATGCCTCGCTGGCCACCTGCATCGAATTGAGCAGCCCCTCCACGCCAGGCAGTGACCACGCGTCGGCGATCCTCGCAGACGTTCTCGCGATGAGAGCCGCTGCGTTGTCCAGGGTCTCAACCGTCATGGTCCGCTTCACGCCAGGGACCTCAGCATTGCGGCAGCAGACGTCCTCGGTCACCTGGGGGATCTGGTCCATCCTGTTTTTCAGGATCTCAATCTTTCGGCCAACGGGGCGTTCATCCAGCTCCACGAAAGAGGGGATGCCCTGGGTAACCGAAGTGATATACCGGAAAGGATAGCCCCGATCATCCTCCATCCGGGCCAGGAGGGTCTGCAGCACCTCGGCAAGATGCTCGATGAGGACGGACTCAGACCGGGTCGGCGCCCGCGTGGCTCGCAGTTCGGAGACCGTTGCCTCCGCCCTCCCGGCGAGCCGATCGAGGGCTTCCTCCGTCGGGATAAACAGCTGCTCGATGAACCTGCCCTCAGACCCATACTCCTCAACCAATCTCGATACTCCACTGTCCATCTGTTGCAGGGTCGCTCACGACCTTCCCAGGATCAGGGGGTGGTGCCGGGGACCCAGCGCCCCGACCCACCCCCATCGTTGAAAATCAGCTCTGCCACCGCCTCAGAGACTTACTTGTCCAGCCAGGCATTTTCGTAGCGGATCATACCAACAACGGTCGGCGCCTCCAGGCCCCGGACGTACGGCTGTGTCACGTAGATGCGATCGGGGAACCACAGAGGTATGGTGACCACGTTTTCATTCATAACCCGTTGCAGTTCGTGCGTGGTCGCCTCGCGGGTGTCTTCGCCCAGGGCACCGTCGAACTCGAGTATGATGTCGTTGATCACTTGCTGGAGCGCCTGGATCTCGGCCGACGAATCCCGCATATGCGAGATGTTGCCCCAGTCTTCTGTGCGCAGATTTGGGTGGCCCATCTGGTCCCAGGCGTTGCCGCTCAGAACCCAGTAGGCGATGTCATAGGTCCCCCCACGCACAGAGTTGTAAAAGGCCGTTGTGTCTGTCGTGGTGATGGATGCTGCGATGCCCATGCTCCTGAGCTGATCCTGCAGAATCTGCGACATGATCCCCCAGGGCTCCACCTCGTGGCTGGCGATCTCCAGCTCGAGACGCTCACCGTCACGAATACGGTAGTCGTCATCTCCCAGCTCCCAGCCCGCCTCGTCCAGCAGCGAACGTGCCAGGTCCAGGTCATAATCAAAACCCGGCACGGTACTGTCGTGATAGATGTTGCTCGGGTGCAGGTACGTCGTCGCCATGGTGGCATATCCGTGGAAGACCCGGTCTATCATGGCCTCGCGGTTCAGTGCATGGGCAATAGCCTGACGTACCGCGAGATCCTGGAGGGGCTCACTCGCCAGGTTCAGGCTGACCATGGCGTTAATCGGAGCCGACCCGGAGATGATGTTGAGGCCCAGGCTTTCGAAAGCCTCGACATCCCTGGGTTCAACGTTCATCAACACATCAACGGTCCCCGCCTCCATCTCAACGCGACGGGTGGAGGCATCCGGAATGACCCGGAACACGAGCTGATCCAGGTAAGGGGCACCGCCCCAGTAGTCGTCGAATCGTTCCATCACGATCTGGTCATCCCCGGTGTAGGAGACAAAGGCAAAGGGGCCGGTGGAAATGGGCTCCGTCACACCCTCGTCACCATGATCCTCCTGCTGTTGAACCGAGATCGGCCACGGGCTGTATAGCCTGTTGCGGAAAAACTCCGTCGCCGCAACCGGTGACTCGGTTCGCACGACCAGCGTGTGACTGTCCGTCGCCTCGACGGATTCGAGGTTGGTCCAGAAGTTGGCCTGCGGATACTCGGGCTGTGCAGCGGTCCAGCGGATGCTTTCCGCTATGCTCTCAGCGGTGACATCCGTTCCGTCGTGAAACGTGGCACCTTCCCGGATCTCGAAGGTGAACTCCGTGCTGTCATCGTTTGCGTACCATTCGGTGGCCAGCAGCGGCCGGAGGGTACCATCTTCGGCAATCGTGAAAAACCGGTCAACCAGGTTGCTCAGCGGCACCATGGAAGCACCGTCCCACTGAAGCCTGGGGTCAATGTTCCTGGGATTATTGGCCACAGCAACCGTGAGCGTCCCACCCTCCACGGGGCCCTCATCACCGGGTTCATCCCCACCTGGGTCGTCAATGGGATCGGGATCGGGGTCGTCTGCAGCCTGTCCGCAGGCAACTGTGACCAGCATCAAACAGAGCATCACGACAAAGAGAACTCGAAACTTGTTCGACATAGTTATCTCCCCTTCCTACAACTTGAGCTTCGGATCAAGAGCATCTCGCAGGGCATCGCCGACAAAGTTGAAAGATAGCGTGGTAAAGAAGATGGCGAGCCCCGGGAACATCACCAGGTGCGGCGCTCCACGAAGATAGGGGCGTCCAGAGCTCACCATGGCTCCCCACTCGGCATCACCCGCCTGCAGTCCAATGCCCAGGAAGCTGAGTGCTGCGGCCTGCAGGATGGCAGTGGGAATCGACAGGGTTGCATAGACGATAATGGGCGACAGGCTGTTCCACAACACGTGTTTCACCATGATCCGAAACGGTCCAACGCCCAGCGCCCGCGCTGCCTCCACGTACTCTTTTTCTCTCAGAGTGAGGACCGTTCCCTGGACAAGCCGGGCAAAACGCGGCATCATGGACACGCCGATGGCTATGACGAGATTGACCATACCAGACCCCAACATGGCCACGATCAGAATGGCAAGGAGCACCCCGGGAAAGGCCATGAGCAGATCCATCGTTCGCATGATCAGGTTATCCACTGCACCCCCGGTGTAACCTGCCACAAGGCCCAGAAGCACACCCATGCCCGCCCCGAACAACAACGCAGACAGGCCCACAGCGAGGGACAGGCGAGCACCGTAAACAACGCGGCTGAAGACGTCACGCCCCAACTCGTCCGTTCCAAGCAAGTGCTCCGACGACGGTCCCTCCAGGCTGCGCATGATGTTCTGCCGATCTGGCTCATGGCTGGAGATTGCCGGGGCCAGGATTGCCGAGGCGCTCACCAGTATGATAAAGGCAAGGGCGATTACCGCACCCCGGTTGACCGAGAAGCGCCTCCAGATGTCATGCATCATGTCCCATCTCGCCGGCATTATCGCACACCCCTCATGAATATCGAACCCTGGGATCGATGACTGCGTACGAAAGGTCGGTCAAAAATACAACGAACACAAACAGCGAGGCAAACACCAGCACACAACCCTGCACCACCGGGTAATCCCTGCCCACCAGGGCTCCGACCATGTACCGTCCGATGCCGGGCCAGGAGAACACGGTCTCCACGATCACTGCGCCACCCATCATGTATCCAATCTGCAGACCCAGGACCGTCACCACGGGTATGAGGGAGTTTCTGAAGGCGTGTTTGTACACGACAACCGATTCCGAAAGCCCCTTCGCCCGGGCCGTCCGTACGTAATCCTCCTTCAGAACATCCAACATCGAAGATCGGGTGAGACGAGCCATGACGGCGGCAATGCCGGTGGCCAGGGTCACAGAAGGCATGATCAGGTATCGAAAGCCCTCCCAGGTCAGTAGCGAGGCACGAGCATACCCTGAGGGCGGGAGGATGGGCCAGAGGAGACCGAACACCAGGATGAGTACGGTGCCCAGGAAGAAACCGGGAAAGGACACGCCAGAAAGCGCGAAGAACATCACCAGGTTGTCCACATAGGTGCTCCGCCTCAAGGCAGATACCACCCCCGCAGGGATGCCGGTGAGCAGTCCAATGAGCATGGCCATCACGCCGAGCTGCATGGTGGCTGGCATCCTCCTGGTCAGCTCCTGTGCTATGGGACGCCGGTCGGTAATCGAGCGACCAAGATCCAGACGACTCAATTGGCTGATGTACCGTCCAAACTGAACCACGAGGGGGTCATCGAGGCCGTGCTCAGCCCGCAACCGTTCCGCCACCTCGCGACCCACGTCGCCGGCCATATCCATGGGAATTAACAGATCCACCGGATCCCCGGGCGCCAGATGAAGGGACAAAAAGACCAGCAAGATGAGGCCTGCAAGGACAACAACCAT
>SKXF01000099.1 GCA_007128555.1 Clostridia bacterium
CCGCGGCCTTCGAGAATAATGTGGTGAGCCGCGGATGCCTCCAGGTGGTTCATGGAGGAGCCTATGTTCACGAGATGGAACGATTTTTCTACCTGCTGCACCGTACGGGTTGCGAGGTTCCCCTGGCGGTTAACACCGTCGTCCGATCCACCGTCGAGGCGGACCGCATCTTCGCCCTGGGCGCTGACCGTCTGGGCCTGGCCCTCGACGCGGCCTCCCCGGAGGCCTTTGCCCAGTGCAAGGGGTTGAGCCCCGGGGAATGGGTCAGCCGGATCGAGCTGCTCTGCGACCTGGCGCAGATCTATCGTGGGCGGATCTCCACCCACCTGATTGTCGGGTTGGGTGAGACCGAAAGGGACATCGTTGACGTTTTGCAGGTCATGGCCGACGCCGGGGTCACCGTGGGGCTGTTCGCCTTCACCCCGGTTCGGGGGACCCCACTGGAAGAACACCCGGCTCCGTCCCTGGCGGCCTATCGACGGGTCCAGCTGGCAAGCTACCTGGTGGCCCGGAAATTAGCGCGTGGAGATGATTTCGAGTTCGATCGGCAGGATCGGATTGCCTTGATCCCGTCGGACCTGCTGGGCCCCGAGGTCACGGAGGAGGGACGTCCCTTCAGAACCTCCGGGTGTGAGGGCTGCAATCGCCCCTACTACAACGAGCGCCCCGGCCAGATCCCTTATAACTACGCCCGTCCACTGAAGGGCGTCGAGGCGCAGAGGGCCCTGGAGGCGACGGAACTGTTCTCGCAAGTGACAACCTTTCTGGAGGCGGAGGCGAGCTCATGACCAAAACCGGTCCAGGCCCGACGTCCTTTCTCAGGGAGGAGGGACGCAGCTGGCGCCTGATCCAGGAGGGTGCTCGCACTGCGGCTGAGAACATGGCCGTCGATGAGGCGCTGTTGAATTCCTGCGCCTCGGGGGAGAGCCCCCCAATTCTCCGCTTCTACCGTTGGGAACCGCCCGGACTGAGCATCGGGTATTTTCAGTCCCACGAGCGCGAGGTCAACGAGGAGGGCTGCCGCCAGCTCGGTTTCGACTGGGTCCGACGCCCGACGGGAGGGCGGGCAGTTCTGCACCAGCACGAGTTGACCTACGCTGTGGTGATCGACGTTGCCCTGATGCCAGGCTCCGTCCTGGAGACGTATCGGGGCCTGAGCTCGGCCCTGGTGGCCGGATTGAAACACCTGGGGATCGAGGCGGCCCTGGCCCCCGGGCGGCCGCCTACCCGGAGGAGCCGGGAGCTGAGTTCGGCTGCCTGTTTTGACAGCGCCACCCCGAACGAGGTCACGGTGGAGGGAAAGAAGGTCATTGGCAGCGCCCAGGTTCGAAGAAGAGGGGTGCTGCTGCAGCACGGCTCTATTCCCCTGCGGATCGACAGGGAAGCCGCGGTCGCGTGCATGAACCTGGGTTCCGAGGCGGTCCGACAGCGGGTGCTCCGGACCCTCGAATCCAAGGCCGCGGGCCTGGAGGAAGTGGCCGGGAGAACCTTTTCCCCCGGGGAGGTCGCCCGGGCGCTGCAGCAGGGGTTTGAGGAGACCCTGGGGATCGTCTTTCGCGAGGAGGGCCTGTCACCCGGTGAACAGGGACAGGTGCAGCAGCTGGCTGTTGAGCGGTATCGAAGGGATGAGTGGAACAGGGCGCGGTGAGGGGTTGCCCCTCTGGAAGGAGCATCTACGGCTATGACCGAAGACAGACGATATGATCTCGTTATTATCGGCGGCGGACCGGGCGGTTATCCGGCCGCGATTCGAGCGGCCCAGCTGGGAGCGAAGGTCGCCCTGGTGGAGAAGAGGGCCCTGGGGGGAACCTGCCTGAACGAGGGGTGCATTCCCACAAAGGCTTTGCTGCGGACAGCGAAGATCCTGGAGGATATCCGCCGATCAAAAGAGTTTGGCATCGCAGCAGCGATCACAGGTTTTGACATGAAGGAGGCAGTGGCCCGTAAGGACCAGGTGGTCGAGCGCCTCGGAGGCGGGGTCCGGCAGCTCCTGGAGGGCAACGGCGTGGACGTCTACGACGGGATGGGGACGGTCGAGACGGCCCACCAGGTCAACGTGGAGCTGGGTTGTGGCGAGACGATTCAGCTGCGGTGTGCGAAACTGCTCATCGCGGTGGGTTCGGTGGCCACGATCCCGCCTATTTCCGGCATTGACCTGCCCGGGGTGATCGGAAGCCGCGAGGCGCTGGATCTGGAGGATCTCCCCGACACGATGATCGTGGTGGGCGGAAACGTGATAGGCCTCGAGTTTGCCAGCATCTTCACTGCCTTTGGCGTCGAGGTCACCGTTCTCGGCCGAAATCCCAAGCTGTTAAAGTACCTCGATGAGGAGATATCACGCCGGATACGCCCCATGCTCCGCAAGAGGGGGGTCAACGTCATCACCGACGCCCCCGTCGAGGGGATCGAGGCGACGGAATCCGGGTCCCTGCGCGTGACCTACACGCGGCGCGGCAAGGAAATGCAGGAGACCGCGTCCATCGTTCTCAACGCCGCCGGGCGAAAGCCCGACATTGATCAGCTGCCCCTGGAGGCCCTGGGCATCACCGTCAAAGATGGTGCCATTGCCGTCGACGAGCACATGGTGACCTCCAACCCCGATGTACTGGCGATCGGCGACGCCATCGGCGGCATGATGCTGGCCCACGTGGCGACGGCCGAGGGCCTGTGTGCTGTTGAGGGCCTGTATGGTGAGCCGCGGCCCCTCAACCCCAATGCCCTGCCCGATGCGGCCTACACCCTGCCCGAGGCGGCTGGGGTCGGCCTCACCGAGGCGGACGCGAAGAAGGAGTACCCGGCTTCGAAGGTGGCGAAGTTCTCCTATGCTGCCCTCGGCAAGGCCGTGGCGATTGGCGAGACCGATGGCATGGTCAAGATTGTCTACGATGGCGACTCGGGACGTGTCCTGGGAATGCATATCGTCGGAATAGAAGCGCCCCTTTTGATCCACGAGGGGGTCCTGGCCATCGAGGCACAGATGACGGTGAAAGAGCTGGCAGCGAGTGTTCACGCTCATCCCACCCTGGCAGAGGCCGTGATGGAGGCCGCCCACGGGGCCATTGGAGCGCCCATTCACATGCTGTCGCGTTGAGAGGTTCCTTCGGCTGAGATCATGAGTTCATGAGAGGTGTGAAATCGGTGCTTGAGCACATCAGGAAGTCGGATCCGGAGATATACGATGCCCTTACCCGGGAGCTGGGCCGTCAGCGGGACGGTCTCGAGCTCATCGCCAGCGAGAACTTCGTGTCTCGCGCGGTCATGGAGACGGCGGGGACGGTACCCACAAATAAGTATGCCGAGGGGTATCCGGGCCGGAGGTACTACGGCGGCTGCGAGTACGTCGATGTCATGGAGAACCTGGCCCGGGATCGGGCGAAGGAGCTCTTCGGGGCGAAGTACGTCAACGTCCAGCCCCATTCGGGTTCCGGGGCCAATATGGCGGTCTATTTCTCGGTCCTGGACCCCGGGGATACCATCCTGGGCATGGACCTGAGTCACGGCGGACACCTGACCCACGGGAGCCCGGTCAACTTCTCCGGTTCCCTGTACAAGGTGGAGGGTTACCAGGTGGACCGGGAGACGGAGACCCTGAACTACGACGCCATCCTGGAGCAGGCCCGGGAGCTGCGCCCGAAGATGCTGGTGACCGGTGCCTCGGCCTATTCCCGGATCATTGACTTCAGTCGGCTGCGGGAGATTGCCGACGAGGTGGGGGCGTACCTGCTGGCCGATATCGCCCACATCGCGGGGATGGTGGCGGTGGGTCTTCACCCCACGTCCGTACCCTACGCCCATTTCACGACCACGACCACCCACAAGACCCTGCGGGGTCCCCGGGGCGGCATGATCATGACCCAGGACAGGGACCTGGCCAGGGGGATCGACAAGGCGATTTTCCCGGGAATCCAGGGCGGTCCGCTGATGCATATCATCGCAGCCAAGGCGGTCTGTTTCGGAGAGGCCCTCGGAGAGGACTTCCGCCGGTACCAGGAGAATGTCCTGGCCAATGCGAAGGCCCTGGCCGCTGGCCTGACCGACCGCGGTCTGCGCCTGGTATCGGGAGGCACGGACAACCACCTGATGCTGGTGGACCTCAACAGTGCCGGTGTGACGGGCAAAGAGGCCGAGGAGCGGCTGGATCGGGTTCAGATCACGGTGAACAAGAACACCATCCCCTTTGAGACCCGGAGCCCCTTTGTGACCAGCGGCATACGGATTGGGACCCCGGCCCTGACGTCGAGGGGCATGGGGACCGATGAGATGGAGGAGGTCGCGGACCTGATTCATCGGACCGTGACGGCGGACGCAGACGACACGTCCACATTTGACGAGGTTCGCCGGAGAGTCTCAGCCTTGTGCGGGGCCTTTCCCCTGTATCCGGACATGGCGTGAGCCGGGGGGCGATGTGCGTCTCCTGGGAGGAGGAGTACCGATGAACGAGCGAACGAAACGCCTGGTGGAGAAGATGGAAACGAGGGACCTGGCTGCCCTGCTGGTCACCGACCCGGTGAACCGGCGGTACCTGACGGGTTTTACCGGCTCTGCGGGTGTGGCCCTGGTCACACCGGCCGGCGCCCACCTGCTGGTAGACGGCCGTTACACCGAGCAGGCACAGGACCAGGCCGACGGCTACTGCATCGTCCCCGCCGGCCAGGACCTGAACCGGGCGGTGGGAGAACTCCTGGCCCGGCTGGAGCTGGACCGGGTGGGATTTGAGGCCGAGTCGGTGACGTACGAGATCTACCACAGGCTGGACACCGAGATGGATGGGATCGAGTGGGTTCCCACGACGGGCCTGGTGGGCGAGTTGAGAATGGTGAAGGATTCCGGGGAGATTGAGCGCATCTCCGAGGCGGCCTCCATCGCTGATAAAGCTTTCGAGGAGATTCTCTTTTCGGTTACCCCGGGACGGACTGAGAAAGAGGTGGCCCTCGATTTCGAGTTTTGCATGAGGCGAGGGGGTGCCGACGGACTGGCGTTTCCCCTGATTGCGGTCTCGGGAGCCCGGTCGGCCCTGCCCCACGGAAGCCCGACGGATAAGGAGATCGCCGACGGGGACTTCGTAACCTTTGACTACGGTGTCCGGCTCGCAGGATACTGTTCCGACGCGACTCGGACCGTGATCGTGGGGAAGGCCACGGATGAACAGAGAAAGGTCTACGATGCGGTGCGACGGGCGCAGGAGGCCGCTGTCAAGGCCGTTGCCCCGGGAATAACCGGACGCGAACTGGATTCCATTGCCCGGGAAATAATAGAAGAAGCCGGGTATGGAGAGTACTTCGGACACGGC
>SKXF01000301.1 GCA_007128555.1 Clostridia bacterium
ATGACTGCTGGCTGGGGGAGGAGGATTCGAACCTCCACAACTAGATCCAGAGTCTAGCGTCCTGCCGTTAGACGATCCCCCAAGCCTAGATTATCAAGTTAAAGATCTCTTTCTCGCATGACGCAGTAAGCATTATAGCACCGACTTCGCGGCAAATCAAGTCGAAATGACCCCAATTTTACTCGGCATCAGAATTCCCTCTCAACACGTCCTCTGGATCCTCGAGGGGTATCTGCGAGAGGCGCCTGGCCAGGAAGCCACCCCGGGCTATGCGAGGCTCCATGGTCAACACGAAGGCGGTGGGCTCGATGTCGTCAATTAACCGTTTGAGATCCACCGTCAGCCTCCTACGATAGAACACCAGCAGTACCTGGCGCATGGAGTTTCGTCCCTCGCCTGCCCATGTCGTTACTGCAAACCCACAACGGCGCAGCTGACCGGCAAGGTTGGATGCCTCGGGCACGACCGCCATGACCAACGAATATCCAAGGGCCAACCGCTCTTCCAGCCACATCCCGAGGGCCGTACCAACAGCGTATCCTCCCGCATAGGCACCCAATCGCAATGGATCGGAAAGGTTCGTAACAACGAGGGACAGTGCATAAACCCAGACGGCCACTTCAAAGAAACTCATGACCGTAGCTGCGACGCGATTGCCTTTCATCAGCAGGATCCATCGCAGCGTCATTGTGGACACATAAAAAACCTGTGCGAGGAAAATAATCGCTATATGCAGGGCGAGCCCCTCAATTCCACGCACCCTTCATCACAGAATGCGGAGGCGGATGGTCATCGACGCCCCCGCATTCAACGTGTACGGACACGGTCAATCTCGACTAAGCGTTACCTGGCTCAGCGTCCAGGCGAAGAAGCCGCTGCCAGTTCCGATCCACCTCAAACTGCAGGTCGTCGAGGATCGGACGGTTCTCTTCACGGAACAGATGACGGAAACGTCCCTGGCGCTTCAACCACGCCTCAATCGGCTTCTTCTCCTTGGGGCGATAGGTGATCTTCCAGTCTCCCTCGACGACCTCAAACAGCGGCCAGTAACACGTATCCGCAGCCTCTCGGAGAATATCAATGGTCTCCTCCGGGGGGACGCGCCAGCCCCGAGGACACGGCGCCAGGACATTCAGGAAGGCGGGGCCATCGACCGCAAGGGCCTTCTCGGTCTTGGTCACAAGGTCCCGCCAGTGCGCCGGAGTCGTCTGGGCTACATACGGGATGTTATGAGCCGCGATGATCGCGGTCAGGTCCTTGCGATGCTCGGGCTTTCCTGGAATCTTCTTGCCCGCTGGACTGGTCGTTGTGTCGGCGCCCCTGGGGGTAGCACTGGATCTCTGAATTCCGGTGTTCATGTAGGCCCCATTGTCATAGCACACGTACACCATGTTATGGCCGCGCTCCATGGCCCCCGAAAGGGACTGCAGTCCGATGTCGTACGTTCCCCCGTCACCGCCGAAGGCGATGAACTTAATATCTCTATCAATCTTCCCCTGGGCCTTCAGGGAACGATAGGCAGCCTCCACACCGCTCAGGGTTGCCGCGGAATTCTCGAAGGCGCTGTGGATCAGAGAGTTATTCCATGCAGTGTACGGATAGATGGTGGTGGCCACCTCGAGGCAGCCAGTAGACACCGAAGAAACAATGGGAGTATCGCCAGCAGCAGCCATCATCTGTCTGACCATTATGGGAGCACCACAGCCAGCGCACAGTCGATGCCCGCCCGTCAGGGAGACCTCCCTTTTTGATAGTTCACGCAAATTGGTCGCCACAGACCTCACCCTTCCCTACTCGCGGACGCCCAGATACGTTATCGGCCGGGTAATCCGACCTGTACGAGCAACCTCAAGGGTTTCATCGAACACTCGACGGATGTCTTCAGGTCGGATATCGCGTCCACCCAGCCCATACACGTAATTGCTCACCAGGGGACGCTTCTCGCAATCATAGAGCGCATGGCGAAGCGCATGGTAAACCGGTCCACCGGCCGTGGAGAATGTGTCAGAACGATCCATCACCGAAACCGCAGGATGTCCGGCCAGTGCCCTGACAATCTGCTGTGTCGGAAGGGGCCTCATGACCCGCATCTTGACAAGCCCCACTTTCTGGCCCTCTGAACGCATGGCATCAACGACATCCTTTGCCGTACCTGCCGTGCTGCCGAGCACAACGATGATCCCGTCTGCATCATCGGTTCGATACTCTTCAAAGAAACCGTAGTCTCGCCCTGACAGTTTGCTGAACTTCCGAGCAATCTCAGGTATCACCTCGAGGGCTTTATGCGATCCCTCAATCTGCTGTCTCTTGTGTTCGAAGAACCAGTCCTGCAGATCCAGGGGCCCAACGGTGATCGGGCTGTCGACATCCAGAAGCGAGTAGGCCGGTTTATAGGCCCCGATGAACTCCCGTACCGTGTCATCGGGAAGAACATGTAGGTTATCCAGGGCATGGCTGATAATGAAGCCATCCATGCAAACCATAACGGGCAACTGAACCTCGGGGTGTTCCGCGATTCGCACCGCCTGGACTACATTGTCGTAGGCCTCCTGGGCATTTTCAGAATAGAGCTGGATCCATCCGGAATCTCGAGCTCCCATACTATCCGAATGATCACAATGTATGTTGATAGGTCCGCTGAGGGCCCGGTTGACCACGGGCATAATGATGGGAAGGCGGTACGACGCTGCGATATAAACCATCTCCCACATCAGGGCCAAGCCGTTTGCTGACGTGGCTGTCATGGCCCTTGCTCCAGCGGCGGCAGATCCGATCACCGCGCTCATGGCACTGTGCTCGCTCTCAACTCGAACGAACTCGGTGTCCACATCTCCATCGGCGACGAAACTGGAGAACATCTGGACGATCTCTGTCTGTGGGGTTATGGGATATGCCGCGACCACGTCGGGGTTAATCTGTCTCATGGCCTGGGCCACGGCCTCATTACCCGTGAGGGCCACACGCGTTTGCGTGGCTGAGCTCATCAGTTTCATCTCCTCTCATGCAGTATCAGACTACTCCTCATGTTCCATTTCCAGCGCACCGTCCGCCGGGCACTCAAAAGCGCAAATCCCACAGCCCTTGCAGTGGAAGAGATTGATGCCGGTTACCTCGCCCTCATCATTGACTTCTATTGCCGAATCCGGACAGTACACCCAACACATTCGACACTGGATGCAGGGTTCGGGATCATAGATGGGGCGCATGCTCCTCCAGTCACCGGTCTCGTAGGTCTCCGCATTTCCGCTCCAGGGCACAATACCACCCCAGGGAACGTCTTTCCAGGTAGCACCGGGCTTGGGCGTACCGGAGGATTTCTTGTTGCGAGAACAGGGAGTGCCTTCTTTCGCTTTCACTCGGCCTGCACCTCCTTGTAAGCACGTTCGATAGCTTTCATGTTGCCCTCGACGATCTCCGGGCGACTTCCGAATTTCTTCTCAAGTTGCTTTTTCATTGACGCTATGAACAGATCATACTCCAACACTCCGGTGGCCCGCATCACGGCTCCAAGCATGGGGGTGTTGGGGATCGGGCGTCCCAGCGTCTCCATTGCAATCCGATCAGCGTCAACGGTAAATACGCTTCGACCCTCAAGACCGATGAGTTCCCGCATGGCTGCAGGCCCCTTGTCCGTATTCACAACAACCACGGCATCTTCGGTGAGTCCATCTGCCACACCCACAGATCGGACCAGGCTGGCGTCAAGCACAACCACCACGGCCGGCTCCGACACTGCCGAGTGTATCCTGATTGGAACGGAGGCAATCCGGTTGAATGAGGCAACCGGAGCGCCCATGCGTTCTGGCCCGTACTCCGGGAAAGCCTGTATGTACGCTCCCGCTGCTGACGCAGCTTCAGCAAGCAAGTTGGCGGCCGTCTTAGCCCCCTGCCCTCCGCGACCGTGCCATCTGATCTCCAGTATCTTGTCCATGTGTATCCTCCTAACCTCCCTATCCTGTACGAGGAACCCCAGGACCCAACATCATCTATCAAACACCGTCTAGCTGACCCAGACCAGCCAATCATGTTGCAAACCCAGACCAGATGAACCGAGTCTGACAACCGGGGAAGGTGACCATGTCCCGATTCCCTCATCGTGCCTGCCGCACGTCCATTCGCAGGCTCTTGCTCCTCAGCAAATGTAGTCTAACACGGTACCCCAGAAGCGTCAAGAAACGGGGGCAACAGCAGAATATGACAGTGTTAATACCCGTTCGTGAACTCGCACGGCCCAAGACATCCCCACGGAAATACCCCCTCTAGCGCGAGACAGCGCCCTGGCCATGCACAGGGGCATCAATCGTAACATAGGGCAATAATGATGCGCCTAACAGGAAGAATCCCCTGCAATATATTCTTGATTCGTCTTCGTGCTGGATCCGCCGCAACCCTGAACAGGCTGCGGCTGCAGATGGTAATTTAACGTCTTCATCAGGATAGGCTCCCGCCAACCGGGACGACACGGAAATCACAGCGCTGATCGGAGTGCTTCATAGATGAAGGAAGTGTCTGATGCATGGGACGGCTATTGGTGAGACTCCGAGGGTTTTTGTTGTGAATAGGCGGCTAACCCTCGAGCAGATAAGAGCCTGACACTCTGTGCAAATCAGGACAATCCAGCACGTACAGCGCCGGCGATGGATCATGGCCACGCAGGCAGGAAAATGCTCATACCTGGCCTTCAGACCCCGGAGGATCAGGGAAGGCCGTACCGCGGGGAGGAGGTCACGCCAGAACAATCCCGGGTACCGGGTCATCCTTCGTGCAGCAGCCGAGCATCGTTCCTGGGAGGTTCGGGGGGCATAGACGGTTTCCAAGGGTTCTTCATTGATATGAGCGGGCCTTACCCGGGAAGTGGGTCGTGAGGGGTATGAGCCTTGATGCAGGCTTCTGTTCCGGATACCACCTTCTCGCTCTGGAGGGCCGACAGCTTCAGCCACGCACGGTTCGCATACAAGCTGGACATCAATAGCTCAGGTACTGGATGATTGCCAGGATGACTACTCCTGGAATCCCCAGGAAGCCTGCAATCAGAGCCGTCAACGGGTTAATGGCGATGTGCAGCCCCACAACGGATCCGACCAGGTTGAGAAGCCAGAGCACAACCCCCCCGATGAGCCCATTGTACAGGACGACCAAGAGCCAGCGCATGGGCAAATAGAAGAGCCGCACGACCACGTAGATCAAGAGGAGTCCAAATAGGAAAGCAAATACTACCGAGTAGTCCACCTTAGCCACCTCGGTACAATAATATGTTCAGGATCATGGATTATGTCTGATAA
>SKXF01000130.1 GCA_007128555.1 Clostridia bacterium
GAGAACATCCTGTCATCGTATCGGCCAGTAGCCCTCGACATTAACATGGGGTGTCCGGTGCCAAAGGTGGTCAGAAGCGGTGCTGGTGCGGCGCTGATGTGTGCTCCCGAGGTTGCCCAGGACATTGTATCTGGGGTGTCTGATGTGCTGAGATCCCATGATCCTCGTCCCTTCCTCTCGGTCAAGATGAGGTCGGGATGGGATGACCGTTCTGTCAATGCTCCAGACTTCGCGGCTCGCATGGAGGAGGCCGGAGCAGATCTTCTGGCGGTACATGCCAGGACGCGGTCCATGTTCTATTCTGGCCAGGCCGATTGGGAGCTCATAGAGAAGGTGGTACAGCGCGTCGGCGTTCCGGTCCTGGGAAGCGGGGATGTCTGTAGCGGTCCGGATGCGGGGGACATGCTGTCGCAGACCGGATGTGCTGGTGTGATGGTCGGCCGGGCTGCGATCGGAAGCCCGTGGATCTTCGGCCGGATCAGGGCCTATCTTGACCGGGGAGAAGATCCGGGAGATCCTCTTCCCGGCGAGCGGCTGTGGCTTGCAAAGGAGCATGTGAAGATGGAGGCGGCGTTTCGCGGCGAACGGCGCGGAGTTGTCTTGATGCGCCGGCAGATGCACAAATATGTGCGGGGACTTCCCGGGGCGTCGGATCTCCGCGATCAGTTGAACCGCCTCGAGTCTGCCCGTGAGGTGGAGCTCTTGCTGGTCGACTATGCGCGTCGGCAGGGCTTTCACCTGGAGGGACCCAGGTTCGATTTCTGACCGAGTTCAGGATCCGCGGCAGGGATGTTGCCACCTCGGCACGAATTAGACTGGGTGCCGGCGGCTTGTGAATTTACTGGCTGGCTTGCTAGAATGTGAGAGCAAAACATGAAGGGGGATGGGGGGCTTCGTTGTGAAGCGCGTGGTGAGTGTCAGCCTGGGGTCCTCGGGGAGGGATCACCGGGTCCAGGTGAACATCCTGGGGGAGGATTTCTCCATTGAACGACTCGGAACCGATGGAGACCTGGACCGGGCAGTGCAGATGATCCGATCTTTGGATGGCGAAGTGGCGGCGATTGGCCTTGGGGGCGTGGATCTATACCTGGTGGCGGGCAAGAAACGATACATGCTCAGGGATGCCAGCATCATGGCCAGGGCTGCGTCGGTGACCCCCGTGGTCGATGGGACGGGCCTGAAGAACACCCTGGAACGGAGAACGATCCAGTACCTCCATGACCACCAGATCCTGGATTTTGAGGGTGCCCGCGCGCTCATGGTGTCGGCCCTGGACCGATTTGGGATGGCCGAGGCGCTGCAGGAACGGGGGGCCAAACTTGTCCTGGGCGACCTGGTGTTCGGGCTGGGCATTCCTATTCCCATTCGGTCCCTGTCAATGCTGGGTGTGGTCATCCGGGTGCTCGCTCCGGTGATCTGCCGTCTTCCAATGAGTATGCTCTATCCAACGGGGAAGAAACAGGAACAGATCACGCCGAAGTACGGACGTCTGTACCGTGACGCCGATATCATTGCCGGCGATCTACATTTCATCCGCCGGTACATGCCCGAGGATCTATCTGGTAAGGTGATTATCAGCAATACGGTGACGAGGGATAATGTTGAGGAGTTCCGGCAGAGGGGAGTGCGCCTGCTGATTACCACGACGCCAGAGTTCGAGGGGCGCTCCTTTGGCACCAATGTTCTCGAGGGGGTGCTCGTGGCCCTGTTGGGGCGTGAACCTGACGAGGTGGGCGGCAGCGATTACGAACAGCTCCTCGATGATATGAAGCTGGAGCCCCGCGTGGAGTATCTGAACAGTCCGTAGAGAAGAGGTCAAAGGTCGTATGGGTCAGTTCGCCTTTATTGTGCATCCGATGCAGATTCAGCAAATGAGCAGACGCTATCCCTTTCTCAGGTTCCTTCCCCCGGCAGTGCTGGAAGGTATCCTGCGTCTCGCGCCCCCCTTCACAACGTCCCATGTTACCGGGATTCGATCGGAACATGGTGAGGCCGAGGGCCATTTCATCGTGTGCCCCCTGACGTCCCGCCAGATCCTGACGTTGGATGAGGATTACGTCATCTCCAGGATCATCGCTGCCGGCCGCGCAGCAGAGAAACTGGGAGCCGAGATCGTGGGTCTTGGGGCCCTGACGGCGGTGGTCGGAGGGGCCGGACACAGGGTGGCCGAGGCGCTGGACATCCCTGTGACAACGGGGAACAGCTACACGGTGGCGACGGCCATTGAGGGGACGCGTCTAGCCATCGACTTCATGGAATACGACATTAATGAGATTGAACTGGCCGTGCTTGGTGCCACGGGGTCCATTGGACAGATCTGCGCCGAGATCATGGCCCGGGACGTTCGTCATTTGACGCTTCTGGGCAGGGACCTGGTTCGGCTGCAGGCCCTTCGCGACCGGATCCTTCGATCCACCGGGGTTTCAGCCCGCATCTCCACCGATTCGAGGGGTGTTTTGCCGTCCTGCGACGTTGTGATCTCCGCCTCGAGTTCGGCAGATGCGATTGTCAGGCCCGAGGATCTGAAGCCGGGAGCAGTGGTCTGCGACGTGGCTCGACCGAGGGATGTATCGAAAAAGGTTGCCGAGGCCAGGGATGATGTTCTCGTGATCGAGGGCGGTGTGGTTTCCGCACCGGGTGATGTCGATTTTGGATTTGATTTTGGTGTGCCTGCCGGAAGCTGCATGGCGTGTATGGCAGAGACGATTGTGCTGGCCATGGAGGGCCGCTTCGAGAGCTACACCCTCGGGCGTGATCTGACCGTGCGGCAGATTGAGCAGATCGACCAGATGGCCAGGAGGCATGGTTTCGCATTGTCCGGGTTTCGTGCCTTTGAGCGTGAGATTCCCGAGGAGGAACTACACAAGATCAGGGAACGGGCGACCCAGCGACGAACGGAGCTGAGGATCTCCCAGGGTAGAGCCAGTTCCCACGTGTGAACGTGAGCGTGTGTTTGGCCGGCACTGAACGATGCGCCAGTTCGATTTATGGAGGTGTCAGAGGCTGTGGTGGACGAAGAGATCCTGTTGTCACTGCAGGAATATGAAAAAGTTGTGGCTGAACTCAACTACCTCAAAGGTGATCGGCGACGGGAAGTAGCGGAGAAGATCCGGAAGGCGAGATCCTTTGGTGATTTGGCGGAAAACGCAGAATACGATGCGGCCAAGGAGGAACAGGCTCACCTGGAACACCGGATCGCCCAGCGCAGGAGCCTGTTGCGGCGCGCAAGGGTGTTGCAGCCGGAGGATATCGATACCCGATGCGTGAACGTGGGGTCGCAGGTCACGATCGTCGATGATAACGACGGCAACGAGTACACTTATCTCATTGTCGGGGCGCTGGACGCCGATCCACGGAGGAACCGGATTTCCTACCGTTCTCCCGTGGGCAAGGCGCTGTATGGAAAGCAGGTTGGAGAGACGGCGGGAGTGCGTCTCCCGGCGGGCATGGTCCAGTATACGATTAAAGACATACAGTGGGTCGGTGTTTCTGCATCCGATGAAGATTGAAGGGTTGGGATCCTGTTGACTGTGGATGATACGGGCGGGTTGATTGCGGCAAGGCACCAGAAACTGAAGGACCTACGAGACGCGGGGATTGATCCGTATGGGCGGAGGTTCCGGACAACCCACAACACGGCAGAGCTGTGTGAGGGTGTGGATGTCCTGGAGGGTGAGATCTCGGTGGCCGGGCGCATCATGGCGATCCGATCCCACGGTAAGATTACCTTCATGGACATCGCCGATCGCAGTGGAAGCATGCAGCTGTATTTCAAATTGAACGAGGTGGGTGAGGAGCTTTACAGGATCCTCGACCTGCTCGACCTTGGCGACATCCTGGGCGTCCGGGGCGAGGTTTTCCGCACGCGTACCGAGGAGCCGACCGTCCGAGTTGTCACCTTCGAGATCCTGAGCAAATCCTTGCGGCCCCTGCCGGAGAAGTGGCACGGCCTGACGGATGTGGATCTTCGGTATCGTCATCGTTATCTCGACCTGACGGTGAACTCCGAGTCCAGGGATATTTTCGTGACCCGGAGCCGTATTCTCTCCGAGATGCGAAGGTTCCTCGATGATCGGGGCTATCTCGAGGTGGAGACACCGATGATGACTACCGTTGCCGGAGGCGCGATGGCCAGGCCCTTCGTGACCCACCACAATACCCTCGATTTGACCCTTTATCTTCGCATTGCCACCGAGCTTCATCTCAAGAGGCTTTTGACGGGTGGACTCGAGAGGGTCTACGAAATAGGCCGGGTTTTTAGAAACGAGGGAATGTCTCCGAAGCATAACCCGGAATACACCCTCCTTGAGTTGTACCAGGCCTACGGTGATTACGAGGATATGATGGAGCTTACCGAGTCCATGGTCTGCCACGTGGCGGACGAGGTGCTTGGTACCCGTGAGGTTGTCTATGATGGTCAGATCATCGATCTGTCTCCTCCATGGCGGAGACTCAGCCTGGTCGAGGCGCTGGAGGATGAGGGAGTCGATGTACGGAAGTGGAAGGGACGCGAGGACGCCCTTGCTGATGCCCGGCGGCTGGGCGTGCAGGTTGATCCAAACTCGACCCCGGGTAAGGTGATGGATGAACTGGTGGATGAGTGTGTATCATCCCGCCTGGTGCAGCCCACGTTCCTTGTCGATCATCCTGTGGACATCTCGCCGCTGGCGAAGCGGAAGCCAGATGACCCGGACTTCACCTGTCGGTTTGAACCGATCATTGCGAAAATGGAGATGGGCAACGCCTTTAGCGAACTCAACGACCCTCGGGAGCAGAGGGAGCGATTCGAGGAGCAGCTGCGGCAGCGGAGCCGTGGAGACGATGAGGCCCACGTCATGGATGAGGACTTCCTCCTATCCCTGGAGTACGGGATGCCGCCTGCGGGAGGACTGGGGATCGGTGTGGATCGGCTGGTGATGCTTTTGACCGGCGCGAAGTCCATCAGGGACGTGATCCTGTTTCCCCTGATGAGACCCAGGAATGGGGGCGACGTGGCTCCGGGTTTGGAATAAGATGGCCGCTTGACAGGCACCATGTTAGCAGATACAATGACACTCGTTGTTGATGAGTTGCTCGCTGTTCGAGCCCGAAACATAAAGCAAAATGAGGCTTGACAGGGGAGCATATGCGAAGTACAATAAGTGTCCGATATACGAACTTCGGTCTTTGACAAGTGAACAGTGTTCTGATGAGGGAAGTTCCAGGCGGAACTTTAAGGATTACGGTAGCAGGGGAGCTAGGATTGTTCACGATGCGGTCTTTCGGGATCGCATTAA
>SKXF01000365.1 GCA_007128555.1 Clostridia bacterium
ACTCAGGGAACGCCTGGAGCCCCTGGGGGTCGAGGTCCGGGACTTTGACGAGGGAACCTTCGAGGACATGAACCTCCCCCTCGGGAGGCAGATTTCCTCGGTGGCCGTGACCCGGGAATACCTCGAGGCAGACCTTCTGATCAGCCTGGCCAGGCTGAAGACAACCAACGCTACGAGGGTCTCTCTCACGATGAAGAACCTCAAGGGACTCATCGCGGACCCGGACAAGATTCAGTTCCATCGCAGGGGTGTTCATGGGTGCCTGGTGGATCTTCTCACGGTAGTGAAACCGGACCTGGCCATGATCGACGCCATCCAGGGAAGTGACATGGGCCGAGCCGTGACGGTCAACGCCCTGGTCGCCGGAACGGATGCTGTAGCAGTGGACTGGACGGGCTGCCTTCTCATGGGGATGGATCCGGGGAAGGTATTTCACATCCGCTCCGCCACCGGTCGGGAAATCGGTGCTCCTCCACCGCCCCGCGTGCAGGAGGAAGCCCGGACCCTCGCTGTTCCCTTCCAGGGTCCGGCCAACACCCCGTCGGGAATCCCTGCACCGGACCAGGTTCGGATCGCTGCAGCGGGAGCCTGTTCCGGCTGCATCGGCATCCTTGCCGTGGTCCTGGACCGCATGAAGGACGAGGGAACCCTCTCATCGCTTCCGCCCATAACCATTGCCCTGGGGCCCCATGTGAAACTGACCTCGAGGCCGGATTGCCTCGTGGCCATGGGACTGTGTTCTGGGGCTAGGGATGGCGCGGATTATTTCCTCGAGGGATGTCCCCCCCAATCGCGGGTGGAGGTACAGAACACCCTGGAATCCCTGGGCAGAAGGGAAACGTGATGTGGCAGGAACGGTTTGGACCAGGATCCCTGGGAACACGATGAACACACAAGGGCAGGGAAGTATCCCTGGCCGCTGACGCCACCCAGGCCTGGAGCGTCAAAGAAGCCGTCGCCAACATCTATCAACTAACACCCCATGGGCTCCTCTGGCTCGAACAGCCCGTGGCCTCAGGGGACATCTACGGGCTCAGGGATGTCACCCAAAGGGTCGATGTCCCCATCATGGCCGACGAGTCCTGTGGAACCCCCGAAGACGTGTTCCGACTGGGTCTCCATGCGCACCGCGGACATGCTGCACCTGAAAATCTGCAAGGCGGGGGGGCTGAACAGGATCCGGACGATGATGTCCATCGCCGAGGCCACAGGCGTCCCCTACATGATCGGCCAGATGGACGAGGGAATGCTGGCAACGGCGGCCGCCGTTCACTGTGCTGCGGCATCGACGGGAGCACACGTCGAACTGTGGGGGTATCACCGGGTGGCCCAACAGCCCATTTGCGGACTTCGTGCCGAGCACGGGCGCATGTTCGTGCCCGATGACCCGGGGCTCGGGGTGCGGGTGCACGAGGAGTGCCTCGAAAGGGTGGAGGCGTTCCATCTTTAGACATTCAGCGGGGGGGAGCCTGCGGTCGCCCGACTCATCTGTCCATCCTGACCTGGCAGGACAGCGGGCTGTCCCGGGCACGTACCTTGCAGTGGAAGATCTTTTCAACACCGAGAAGGACATGATGTTGACGAATCCATTCGTCGGGGACGACGCCGCGTATCGCCTACGTGAGGGGGAACTGCAACATGAAAGATATTGAGAAGGAACTCCTTTTCCCGAAAACCGAGTACCGTCGCCGCCTATCAAACCTGAGGGAGCAGATGGCAGAGCATGATATCGAGGTTCTCGTGTGCGCCGACCGGGAGAACATCTTCTACCTGTCCGGCTACCAGACGCTCGGCGACAACTACCAGATGCTGATCGTCCCCATGGAGGGGGAGCCCACCCTGGTCCTCCGGTACCTCGAGAGCATGCTGGCCGCCCGGCACGCCTGCACCTGCGATGTGGAGAGGTGGGACGACACAGATGATCCGGTAGAGGTGACCGTCAACGCCCTGCGGAGGCGCGACCTGCTCAAGAGGGTGGTGGGCATCGAGGAACAATCCGTCTACCTCCAGGTCAGCACCTGGCAGCGGCTAAAGGTTGTCATCCCTGAACTGGTGGATGGATCGGGCCTGGTGGAGCGCTGTCGGGCGGTGAAATCTCCTTTGGAGATCGACGCCATGCGCAGGGCAGCCGAGCTGACGGTGAAGGGCATGAAGGCCGCCATGGATACGATCAGGGAGGGCGTCACGGAGAACGACATCGCTGCTGCCGCCTTTGATGCGATGACGCGAGCCGGTTCTGAGTACCTCACGGACGATCCTATCATCACCTCCGGGGACCGCGCGGGCATACCCCACACCTCCTACATGAGGCGCAAGCTGCAGCCAGGAGACACAGTTCTCCTGGAATTGAGTGCTGTCTATCACCGGTATCACGCACCCCTCATGAGGGGTGCTGTCGTGGGCGAACCCTCCCCGGAGATTGAGAAGATGGCAGAGGTCTGCATCGATGCCCTGAATGCGGCCCTGGCCGCCGTCAAACCCGGTGCAACTTCCGGGGAGGTGGACGAGGCCTGCCGCAGCATCATCACAGACAATGGCTACTGGGAGAACTTCCGCAAGCGAACAGGCTATTCCGTCGGCTGCGGCCTTACGACCTGGGGCGAGGGGCACCTCGTCAGCCTGAAAGAGGACGACCCCACGGAGCTCGTACCCGGGATGTGCTTCCACATACCTCCCGCCCTTCGGCTGTACGGTAGGGCGGGCATGGGCTGGTCGGAGACGGTGACCGTGACGGACTCCGGGGTGGACATCCTGACGGACTTCCCACAGCGACTGTTTATCTGCTAGGGCCGGGTGGGTGACGCAGAACAAAGACGCGTGCAGGGGCCGGGAGGAAAGGTTCTCCCGGCCCTACGTTAGTCCGTTCACGCGACATGAAGGAAGATCGCTGGTGGCTTGCGGGCCCATTCCCGGTTCCCCCGGACGCCCTGGAGGCATGCTGATCCGGTCCAGGGATCTGGGCGCGGACTGCAGATACCTGCACGACAACTACAAAGATATCCAAACCCGGCATCTCCGGGGACGTCCCCCCCGTATGTCCTGCCCTGATACCGGCCTTCCTCCATGGAGAATCTCCCACCGCCACAGGTGCTCCGAGAGACTACTTACGTTCAAGATAGAAGTTCGGAATCTCGTCGGGCAGGGACGTTGTGTAGGGGATGCCCCCCGTCCTCTCCTCGAACTCCTTTTTCGCACTGGTGCGCAGCTCTTCATCGGTCAGCAGGGCGAGGCCGGCCTCGGCCATGATCCGTGCAGCAGCCAGCATTCCCTCGTGACCCATTCCCATGCCCGCCTGGGCAACCAGCTGCCATGAGTGTCCGGGAGTGCCCAGGGCAGCACAGGCCGTGGAGAACTGGGCCGTCGGGCAGCACCAGCTAACGTCTGCCACGTCCGTGGAACCGCCGGGCTCCTGGTCTGACATGTCTTCCAGGATACTCTCGTGAAGCCCGCACTCGGCATACTCCCCGGGGTCCAGCCCCTGCTTGCGAAGCGATGCCTTCTTCTGGTCCATGGAAACGGTACGGGAAAACTCCTCGGCAAGTTCCCGGTCCTCGGACCGGAACTGGGGTCGTCCGACGCGGTTCATGCAATCCAGGAGCATGTTTTCCAGGGCACGGTTGTTCAGCGTGTGCCAAAGGGATGACAGGACCTCCACCTCGACGGTCGTATCGGTCATCTTGGCCGCCCCCTCGGCGCAGTTGACGACGCGCTCGTTCAGGTCAACGACCATGTCCTTTTCCGGTCCACGCACGTACAACCACTCGCTGGCGACGGCAGGAACCACGTTGGGCTGCCGCCCCCCGTCGACGATCGTGTAGTGGATGCGGGCGTCGGGCGGCATGTGCTCCCGCATGAACTCGATGCCCATGTTCATAAGCTGAACCGCATCAAGGGCGCTCCGACCGTTGTATGGATCGCCCGAGGCGTGGGCCGTCCGACCGTGAAAGGTAACCATCAAGCCGTCGATAGCCAGGGATGAGCCGGTGCGAACCCGGTTGATGGATCCAGGGTGCCAGGTCAGGCAAACATCGCAATCGTCGAACAGGCCCTCCCGGGCCATGAACACCTTTCCACCATAGGCCTCCTCGGCCGGGCACCCGTAGAAGCGGATGGTGCCAGGCAGATCCGCTACTTCCATTTCCTTCTTCAGGGCAATGGCAGCACCAAACGAGGCAGCTCCCAACAGGTTGTGCCCGCATGCGTGGCCAGCACCCCCGGGTACCAGCTCTTCCCTTTCCACCTGGGCCTTCTGAGAGACCCCGGGCAACGCGTCATACTCCCCAAGGAAACCGAGGATCGGCTCACCGGAGCCCCACTCGGCCACGAAAGCTGCGGGCAGCCCCTCCACCTCTGTAATGGTGAACCCCTCCCCGCGAAGGGCCTCGGCCAGGCAGGCTGCAGACTCGTGTTCCTGAAGACTCAATTCGGCCAGTTCCCACACCCTGTCTGATAGCCCGACGATCAAATCTCGCCTGTCCTCTATATACTGCATGGCCGTCTTCGCTTGTGCCTCCATAAACCATCCCCCGTTCCTGTCGTATCATCGAGTTCGTGAAGACTCAGTTTCGTAAGATCCCATAGCCTATCGGAAAGATCGATGATCGCATCTCTCTTCTCATCAATGAACGGTATAGCACATCGCGATCGCCCAGCCGTGGCGGTTGAATGCTGCCCATCAGTCCCTGAGCTTGGGATCCAGGGCATCCCTCAGACCGTCCCCGACCAGGTTGAAAGCAAGCACGGTGATCAGGATCACGAGGCCTGGAAAGACGGCCATCCACGGGGCATTCCAGATGTAGGTCTGGGCCGCGGACAGCATGTTGCCGAGGCTGGGAGTCGGCGGCTGTATGCCGACACCCAAAAAGCTCAGAACAGATTCGGAGATAATAGCCTGCCCCACCATGAGGGTGGCGTTGACGATGAGGGGTCCCATGGCATTGGGGAGTATGTGCCGCGTGATGATCATGAAGGTGCTCGCCCCCGTGGCCCTCGCAGCTTCAACGAAGTCCTGTTCCTTGAGAGTGAGTACCGACCCACGAATGATGCGAGAGGGGACCATCCACCCCGTCACACCGATCGCCACAATCACAATCGTGGTACTCGGAGAGATAATGGCAACCACCATCAGCAGCAGGAACAGAGGCGGGATGCACAGGGCCACATCAACCATTCGCATCAACACGTTATCCAGCCAACCGCCGAAGTACCCCGCTGTCGCCCCCACGGCCATC
>SKXF01000295.1 GCA_007128555.1 Clostridia bacterium
CAGGAGAAGTACCCGAAGTTCGCGCAGGATGAGCTCAGTCGCTGCATCCAGATTCCCGAAGGGGATCGCACCCCCGAGCTGGTCGAGATCCTGCAGATGATCGCTGCTAACCCCCAGGTCTACCTGGTGACGGGACACGTTTCCAACCGGGAGGCCTTGCGTCTTGTCGAGCTGAGTCGTGAGTTTGGGATTGAGAAGGTCGTGGTCTCCAATGCCGTCGTGGAGAACATGTCGTATGAGGAGATCGGTGAAGCGATCGACGCCGGAGCATACATCGAACGGCTGCTGGCAGCTCACACCCACACGACCCCCATACCCAAAACGCACTACTACGTCGAAGAGGAGTACCGGGCCATGGATGAGGGGCTGGATGGAAGCACTTCAGGAGGCGTTGCGGAGGTTGCAGAGCAGATCAGGCGATTCGGAGCGGACCGTTTTATCATCAGCACCGATTTTGGTGTGTATACCCTTCCGACGCCCACGGAAGGCATGCGCGAGTTCATCGCGTGCCTGATGGATCTTGGGCTGACCGACGATGAGATTCGTAAGGTCAGCAGCACCAATGCTGCCGCCCTTTTAGATCTTGAGCCTGTGGATTAGCGCCGGTTGACTGGAGGGTGAACGGCATTCAAGGCAGTGGTGGCGGGGATTCCCCGGTCCTTGAGCGTTTGCTGACCGAGACCCGGTGGCCCATTTCGGTCGGACGGGGTGTTCCCGTTGGTGTGTGAGCCACAGAATTGTGCAACCTATTCACATGTGTGCCCTGCGGGCCCGAACCCGTAGCCGGGAGTTTTCCCACCTGCAGATTGCAGTGGGATCCTCTCCCTTGGAAACAAGAGGATCCGCAGGCCAACTGGGGAAGATAGAACTGCAGCAGATTTGGGAAGGGAGCTGAGACAGTGAAGGTGGATCTTTTATTAAAGGGTGGAACCGTGGTTGATGCCCGGGGACAGGTACGGGCGGATGTTGCTGTCAGGGACGGAAAAGTGGTGGCGATAGCCGAGGGAATCTCCATCTCGGCCCACGAGACGGTGGATGTTTCAGGAAAATACCTTCTTCCGGGTGTGATCGATCCCCATGTCCATATTCGCTATCCCGGACATGAAAAGCGAGAGGATTTCGCCACCGGGACGATGGCAGCGGCTAACGGTGGGGTTACCACGATCCTTGAGCACCCGATCTCCGTGCCGGCGGTGAGTTCGACGGCCATCCTCAAGCGGCGATGGGAGATGTGCCGGGAGCAGGCCTATGTCGACTATGCCTTTTTTGGTGCCGCCGGGGAAGACAACATCGATGAGATCGCGGGGCTTGCCGAGGCGGGAGTCGTTGCTTTCAAGACCTTTCTGCACCAGGCTCCCCCTGGCAGAGAAAAGGAGTTTGAGGGGCTCACCTGCACGACCGATGGAGGCCTGTACGAGGTGTTCCGGGAGATCGCCAAGACGGGCAAGATTTCCGTCATCCACGCTGAGTCCAACTCCATGGTTGAATACTACATAGACAAGTATCGTTCAGAGGGCAGAAATGATATCCTCGCCCACCTGGATTCTCGTCCGATCTTGTCGGAGCTCGTCAGTGTGGCCGGCAGCATGGAGATGGCAGAGGCAGCTGGAGTCAGGTTGCAGGTCGCTCACATCAGCGGCGGCACGGTTGCCGATCAGCTGGAGAGGGCCAGGGAAGCGGGCCGGGACGTCCTGGTGGAAACCTGCCCCCACTACCTGTTCCTGTCCCGGGAGGACACACCGAGGCTCGGCCCCTATGCGAAGATCAACCCGCCCATCCGCACAAAGCAAGAACAGGAGGGCCTGTGGCAGGCGGTCCGAAGGGGCACGGTGGATTTCATCGGCTCGGATCATGGACCCTTCCTGAAGGAAGAGAAGGAGGACGGATGGCAGGATATCTGGGGCGCTCCAGCCGGGGCTGTTGGCCTGGAGACCATGTTGGTGCTCATGCTGGATGCCGTGCACGAGGGACAGATTTCCCTGCCGGATGTTGCTCGCCTCCTAAGTGAGACGGCGGCAAAGGAGTACGGCCTGTGGCCGAAGAAGGGGCAGATTGCCCTGGGTGCCGATGCTGACCTGGTCGTCATTGATATGGACCAGGACCATACCGTAGACAAGAGCAAGATGTACACGCGGGCAAAGGAATGCGCGCTGCTCTTCGATGGTCGGAAGGTCCGGGGAATGCCCGTGATGACCGTGCTGCGAGGAGAAATCATCATGAAGGATTCACAGATCGTTGGCGAGCCGGGATATGGACGGATGATCGAGCTATGCGAATAGACCAACACAGGCTGCAAAGGGACCTGGAGGAGCTCGGGCAGATCGGATATGTTGAGGGCCGGGGGGTGACCCGCCTGGCCCTGACCGAGGAGGATCTGCGAGGACGACAGTGGCTGATTGACAGGATGAAGGAGGCCGGCATGCACGTCCGGGTGGATGCTGCTGCCAACGTTGTTGGCCGCCTGCCGGCTTCCGGTGAGGCTTCCAGGGTCCTTGCGATAGGCTCTCATCTCGATACGGTGCCCCAGGGCGGAAGATTTGACGGGGCCCTGGGCGTCCTTGCCGGGCTGGAGTGCGCTCGCGTTCTGAAAGAAAACGGTGTCTCGCTGCCGTGGGATCTCGAGGTGATCAACTTCACCGATGAAGAGGGACATCATTACGCGGGAACCTTTGGTAGTCGGGCAATGGTGGGCGAGCGGATGATAGAAGAAATGCGACGGCAGAAGGTGGAGGGCGTACCGACGTTGACCGAGGATCTCAACAGGGTTGGGCTGGATCCGGGAAGAATCAGTGATGCTCGAAGGGACCCTGGCGAGTTCAGGGCCTACCTGGAACTGCACGTGGAGCAGGGAAACCGGATGGAGAGCGGGGGTATTGACCTGGCGGCCGTGACAGGGATCGTGGGGATCTACCGGTACATGGTCACGGTCTTTGGGGTGGCAAACCATGCCGGAACCACCCCGATGGCCAGCCGTTCTGACGCCCTGGTTGCTGCCGCCCCGGTGTTCCACCTTCTCCCCGAGTGGGCCAGGGCTCGCACGGAGGGCATGGTGGCTACCATCGGGCAGGTTACCATAGAGCCCGGGGCCGTGAACATCATCCCGAGCCACTGCCGTTTCAGCGTGGAGCTTCGCTCGCTTCAGTCGGACAACATGGCCCGGATCAGGGATCGTTTGATCGAGTGGCTGGATGAGCATGTTGAGGCCGACGTTCAGACGGTCTATGAAAAGGACGGTGTGGAACTGGACGCTGACCTGATCGAGATCATCAGCAACGCTGCATGCGCCGAGGGCCTGAATACCGTCCCCCTGGCCAGCGGAGCAGGTCATGATGCCCAGACGTTTGCTCCTGTCGTACCCACTGGCATGATCTTTGTTCCCAGCAGGGGCGGGCTGAGCCATTGCCCCGATGAGTACAGTGAACCCGAGTGGGTCGCGAATGGGGCGCAGGTTCTGTTGAGAACGGTCCTGGAGCTGGCTGCCAAGGACTCCTGAAGAAGCAGGGCAGGAACTGACACGGCGGTGCCGAGGTTCACTCGAACAGGCGTTGTGGATCCTCCATCGATCACTGGGCCGTCGCGGGTACCGCCACCAGGGTGACCGATATGGTCTACGATCCATATACCGGCGATCCGGTACCAGGTGCCTCGGTGCTGTTCTTCAATGCAGAGATCAATCGGACAGTCGCTGTCACGATGCTGACCGATGACGAGGGACGTTACGCGAGCATCACCTCTACCGGCGAATACTACGTGAGCATTGATTCTCTGATGGGCTCTTGTCACTGGCTTCAGGAGGTAATCGGCAAGGCGGGAACTCACGTCAGCGACTAGGACAAGGGGGTCGTCGAGGGCGTTGCCCTCGATTGGACATCTGGCGATGAGATCATCGCCTCTGTTCCCGGGAGGCGCCAGTGATCACACGTGCATCACCACGCCCGGTGCGGACGGTTTGTTCAGGCTGTATCTAAAGCCCGGAGACTGGAATCTGGCCATCCTCGGTCGCCCCGAGTTTCCCGGCCATCAGATCACTGTCATCTGCGGACAGGTGAACGATGTGGGGCCGTCAACCTGAGGCACTAGGATCGCATTCCAGTATGAGGGGGCGCCTCGCCCCCTCATACCCCCGCCGGATATGCGAGTTCGCACACCCTCTCATCACGTACGCATCCTCTCCATGGAGAGCGCTAACCGGAGCCCGTCATCCTGGCAGCCACCGTCCTCGATCACGTGCCGGTCATCGGCTTGATCTTCGCCAATATGAGCTTAGCTTTCTGGTTGAAAAACTCCTCGTGGTCCTCCTCGAAAATGGATGGACTGGGAGTCGGCGGCAGCCCTGCCCTTTACTCAGTAAGCACTGCGGTTATTGAACTCCCAGTTCTCGCGTTTATTGCACACGTCCTATTGTCTCGCAGGAAAAAGGTCGTCTGCTCCCAGGTCGGCACTGAGCGACGGAGATGGTAACGCTTTGGCCTTGCCGTTGGATACCGCAACACTCCTAAAGTCCACGAGAAAAAAGCAGATGACGATCCAGACGGGTAAAGGACCCAACGATGTCGTCTGTGGCCGGATCGTAGTCCCTCCGCGCATCCGGCGCGTGTTTATCAACACGGAGGCTACTGCTCTCGAGCTCAGTCTAGTGTTCGGACCAGCTGTGATAATTCCCCAGACGTGTCATGTGAGGTGGTTCAGTAGCAGTGCCAGCTTCAAATATTTCCGGCATACCTTAGCAGACCTGCAGGGCATAGGCTGAGGATGTTTCGCCATAACATGTCACATACACGGGACAGCGGATAGCCAAGGCGGCAACGAGAGAGGATTGGCATCTGCCCGGCATTCTTTCCATGATAGGATGCTGCTATACTTTCACTAGGGAAAGCAATATCCTATCTTCAGCGGTACTGGTAGGGTCACGCAATGCTGGAGGAGTTGGAGATGATCGGCAAGCGCATTTGCCTCGTTCCCCATATGGGCTATCTCTCCGAGACGTCCCGCATGGTCGCGACATACAAAGCGTTGCGGGACCTGGGCGAGGAGCCACTTGTGGCCACGCACGGCGGAACCTACGAGTGGGTGCTTGAACAGGAAGGCATCGAATATGAGCTCATCGAGCCGCGCATGTCGCATGAGCGATGCCAGGCCTTCGTGAAGGCGAATCGGGTCGATGGGCAGGCGTTGCGGTTCTACGAGGTCGACGAGCTCGAGACTCTGGTCGTTTCG
>SKXF01000087.1 GCA_007128555.1 Clostridia bacterium
ACCGCCTACAACAACCCCGAGGTCGACCGACTCCTGGAGAAGGGCATGCAGTACGTGGATCCCGAGGAGCGCAGGCCCTACTACCAGGAGCTCTCGGCGGTGATTGCCGAGGATGTCCCGGTGGTCTACCTGTATGCCACGGAAGACGTGGTGGCCGTCAACCGGAGGGTCCGAAATGTCAGGCCCGTTCCCTCCACCATAGGCATCACTCACAACGTGACCGAGTGGTGGATTCCCCTCTCGGAGCGCAGGTAAGCAGGGGTGGACGGATCATGTAGACAGACAACGGAGGTGAGTGCGCGGAGCGTGGTCCGCGCACTCATCGTCGCTCCAGCATCTTGCGAATCAGAGGCTTCCGAAAGAAGATCAGGAGGAGTGAAAGAGCATGGCCGAACAGCAGGTCAGGATCCGCATCATTGAAGCCAAGAGCCCCTGCACCACGGGACACACGGTAGGGGAGGAGTTCGAGGTTGGAAAGCGTACGCCGGAGGGCCTGTGTCTGACGGCCTTTGCCGCCCTTCTGCCCCTCATCCGGGTCCTGGGCAGTGGTGGGTCCCTGGGACCGGAGAAGGATCGCATCGTGGCCAACTGTCCCGATTCTGCGGGCGGCCTGGTGTTTGAACTGGTCAGGGAAGCTTCCTGCTGCGAAGCATGAGGTGGCTCATCGTCTCCAGGTGACAGCGTCACAGGGCCTCGCATGGATGGCCGGACCGGTTTTCTCCCAGTGCCGGGAGGAGCGGCGAGGAGACAGGGCTCGTCTGGCCCGACGGCAACGGGGAGACATCATTGTGCAACGTACTGACAGGGAAACGGCGCGTTGCGTCACGATGAAGGAGGAAGCATGCTGTTCGGTGGCCCTACCTAGATCCCTGCAAGGGTGTTTTGGGAATCGTTAGATTAAAGAAGGAGTCACCCGGGAGAGACAGGAAAATGAATGTGCGAGACAGTCTGTACGCATGCTCATGATGGTCACGACGGCAGCAGATCAGCCCGCGTGCGGGTGTCGAAGATGAATCTATAGGCCTGCCCTGTAACCTGAAGATGATGGCATCAGGAGCACGTGTGGAACGTACAACCGGCAGCGGTGAACGTCGGTTGACGGGAAAGGAGCTCTGGGAAATACATGGATGCACTTCGGTTCGCAGCCCTACAAAACCAGTGGCTGGCCCTGTCATGTGAGCAACATCCAATCCGTGCGGCCGGCCTGGGAATCGACGCCTTTGGTGAGACATTGGGTGACTTCGAGGAGGGTTCCGTGAGGTCGTTTCACCAAAGATACCTGGACATCTTGCGGGATCTTGAAGGCGTTCACCTGGACGACTTGCCCCAGCGAAGGCGCCATGATCTGCTCATGCTCCGGGCAGATGCCGGGCGCCAGTGTTTGCTGCATGATCTGCAGCCCCACCGGCGTGCCCCGTACATCTACCCCGAGCGGGTCGGGCAGGCCCTGCACCTATTGCTGGGCGCTGAAAGCAGACCCACCCATGTCACCGCGGAGCGTGTTCTTAACTGCCTTGAGCAGGTTCCGGGGCTCTTCTCCGCAGCCATGGACAACCTGGTGGCCGAGGATGTTCCCGCCGAGTGGTGCAAGATGGGTCTTTCATCCACGGAGGGGCTTCTCCGGTTTCTGCAGGATAACCTCGGCCAGCTGGCATCAAGTCCTGGCCTGGATGTCCCGCGGTTTGAGGATGCCCTCGCGAAGGCAGGGGGGGCCGCAGGCGATTTCCGCAGCTTTCTGAGTGACATGGAGGGTTCGTGTGGAGGCGTTTTTGCGGCCGGACCGGAACACGTGGAGTCCATGCTCGAACAGTTCCACCTGCTGCCTGACGTGGACTGTGGGGCTCTGTACCGGTTTGGCGAGGATAAGGTGGCCGAGTACGAGGAGCTGATGCACCGGTATGCGGGGATGATTGCCCCCGGGGAGGACTGGCGCGTGGCGCTGGAACAGTTGAAGGATGATCACCCCGACCCGGCAGACCTGCTTTCTGCGTACCAGGAGGCACGGGACGCGGCCCTGCATCACGTACTCGAGCACCAGCTCATAACGGTTCCCGATGGACAGGATTGCGCGGTGGCAGAGACGCCATCCTATCTCCGCTCCTCGATTCCCCTGGGCGTCATGAACGTCACACCGCCCTTTGCGAAGGACGATTTCAGCCGCCTGTTGATAACCCCCATCGATGTCACCGGTGATCCGGATAGCTACCGCGACCACCTCCGGGAACAGAACTACGGTTTCATACGTTCCATCACCTTTCACGAGATCTACCCGGGCCATCACCTGCAGAGCGTGCTGCACAAGCAGGTCGCAGGTCCGATACGCAAGACGTTCCGCAGTCCGTTGTTCGTGGAGGGATGGGGACTGTACACGGAGGATCTCATGGAGGAGACCGGGTTCCTTGACACCCCCGCACTGAAGTTCTTCCAGGCCCGGAATGCCCTTTGGAGGGCCCTGCGGATCATCATTGATGTGGGACTGCACACCGGGGAGATGGGCGCTGACGAGGCGGCTTCCCTTCTGTCCGAACGGGTCGGCCAGGGATCGCACATGGCAAGGGGAGAGGTCCTGCGGTATACTCGCCACGATAACGCCACCTACCAGTCCTGTTACATGTACGGAAAGACCATGATCATGGAGCTGCGGGAGAAGTATCGCGAGGCCCTTGGCCCGGCGTTCACCCTCCGAGGTTTCCATGACCAGCTGTGCGCCCATGGTTCGCCGCCGGTGAGCCTGGTCGAAGAGATTCTCCTGGGCGATGTCAATCAAAGTGATCGAGAGGGGGAATGATCTCGTGACCGAGTACGTTATCCTCGCAGGTTCCGTCATCGATGGATCCGGTGTTGAGCCCCTCCGGAATGTGGCCATTCGCATCAGGGACGGTCTCATAGCGTCCGTCTGCGGACAGGATCAACTCGGCGATGTGGAAGGTGAGGTCATCGATCTGGGTGACCGCACGGTGATTCCTGGCCTGTGGGACGCTCACGTCCACCTGGCTCTGAAACATCCCTTTCCAGAGTATCGGACCGACGTTGAGCCGGTGCCGCACCAGACGATGCGTTGTTATAGCCAGGCACTTCGGGCCCTCAACGCGGGTTTCACTTCGCTGCGCATCGTGGGCGAGGCCAGGCAGATCGATCTCCAGCTGAAAAAGGCCATCAACGGGGGCCTGGTGGACGGCCCGAACATCTTCGGCGCCGGTGAGGCGATCATCCCAACGGGGGGCCACGGCTACAACTCCCTCGGCTGTGTCGAGACCGACGGGGCTGACGGCTTCGCCCGCATGGCCAGGGTGCAGCTGCGGGCCGGGGCTGACCTGGTGAAGATGTGCATCAGCGGTGGGCTCGGTAGTCCCCACGAGTCGGTCAGCGACTCGCAGGCCACGGTCGACGAGATGAGGGCCGCGACCGCCATGGCCCACAGGGCGGGCAAGCACGTGACCGTTCATGCCAGCGCGCCGGGCCCGATCCAGGAGGCTATTGCTGCCGGGGTGGACTGTGTTGAACACGCTTACGAGCTGGATGACGACACGATCAACGCGATGATCCGCAACAACACCTATCTCTGCCCGACACTGCTTGTGACCAACTGCGGCGATTACCTGCAGCGCCACGGGGCTCCTGCCTGGCAGCTGGAAAAGCAGGCGCAGGCCTCGAAGACCCATTTTGCCGGGTTCAAGTGCGCCGTTGAGGCAGGCATTCCCATTCTCGCCGGTACGGACCTTCTGCCGACGGACAGGGTCGATGGAACCTGGGCCGGATTGCGCGAGATTGAACTGCTCGTTGAGGGGGGGATGACCCCCATGGCAGCCTTGCAGGCAGCGACCAGTGTGCCCGCCCAGCTGTTGGGCGTCAGCGATCGACTGGGAACCCTCGGGGCGGGAAAGATGGCCGACCTCGTTGTTCTTGCGGAGAACCCGCTGGATGATATTCGCGCCATTCGTGATATCCAGATGGTCATCAAGGGCGGCAAGGTGATCCGCGGGGATCTGTAGGCTATGGGAGTAAGACTTGTGAAGGTGAGTGCCCGGCTGAGCCAGCCGGGCACCTGCTTTCAGCCTCCTGTGAACCTGTGGGCGAGGATGAGCTCATCGCCGTGATGCAGAGGGGTATCCCGTCCATCGAACAGCTGGATGCTGCGAGATTGTCCCTGTCTCTTCAGCAGCACCAGGTACGCATCGATGGACTCGGGTGGGCCGGATGCTGACCCCGATGCTGCTCTTCGCACCCGTTCATCGATGACATCGCCGACCGTTGCCCCTGCGGCCAGGTCCAGTGACATCTCGGATGTTCCCAGGGCCATCCGGATCAGCCCGGTTAACTGAACTCTGACCTGCAAGGCCCTCCCCGTTACTCGAGCTCAAAACCCTTTCTCAACAGCTCCTCTTTGACCTGCTCCAGGTCGAGCCTGTCCAGGACGGCGCGAGTGGGCCAGCCCCATTGCTGGTCCCAGCCCCGGTCAGCATAGTATTCATCGAGCATCGGATCAAGTTCAAAGACGAGCCCGGCCGAGGGGCCGCATTCCTCCGGAAGGGGTTCGTTGAGAAAACGGTCCGGCAGGCGATCGTCTGCGCGGCTGATGCCTTCCCGGACGCAGAATGCTCGTTCCACGTTCATGATCCGTTCGCCGGCCCGTCTCACCTCGTCACCGGTCATGTCCCAGCCGGTGACAGCATTGAGAAACTCCGCTGCCATGTCGAAGGGCATGGCTTCCATGCAGATGGCGGTGTTCTTGCAGATGTTGAGGCAGTCCACGACGGCACACCATTCCTCGAAGTACCGGACGACCTTCCCCTTGCCCTCGTATTCGCCGGGATAGGCTGCCTTGGGGGTGCCGAAACGCCGGATGGCCTCGTCTTCATCCTCGCTCATCTCGAAGAAGGGTTCGGCTCGCAGGTGGTCACCGCCCCTGCTGGCCACGCAGTACCCCAGTCCGTATCCTTTCAGGCCGCGGGGCTCGCCCTGGATGATCTCCAGGCCCTTGACGTGCATGGCGTACGGTTCGGCTTCCCTGCCGATCTGCTCAGCTGCTTTCTGGGAGCCCTGGCGGAGGAGTTTACCCACGCCCTCCTGCCGACCGATCTTATCGATGAGTGTCAGCATGGTCTCGGTGTTGCCCCACGAGAGGTCGAGACCGTCGACGTCCCCGCTGCTGATCATGCCCAGCTCATTGAGTTCCATGAGCATGGCGATGCATTCCCCGGCTGTCAGGGCATA
>SKXF01000162.1 GCA_007128555.1 Clostridia bacterium
AACATCGCCGCATGGTTCGTGGAACGTGACAAGGGATCCAGCGAGGACGACATTCAGAAGGAGATCGCGGCATTGCGTGAGGAGATCTCCGCACTCCGGATGATGCTGGATCCGGGTGTAGCAGCCACCCAGGAGATAGATGATGGTGGCGGTCCAGAAAAGACCCCAGCTAAAGAGACGGGGACCGGGTAAGCATCCGATCAAGACACTCGCCCCGTTTTGCAGGCCCCCTTACCGGAGATGACCTGCGCCTAACTCATGAACCGAGTACTGCAGAACCAAAGACTCCCCATCTGGCTCTCTGTCTCATGTTCTGCTGCACCGCTCCCATACACACTCCCGAAACGCCGAATCCACTAACTGTCTCCAGCAGGGGTACGGCTCCACCCTTGACGCGGACGAACACGTCTTCCGCACCTTTACTCGACGTAGGCCTTGCCCTCATCCCTGATATCCTCAAGACGTGCGGGCCCGATCCCGCTGACCCGGGTCAGTTCATCGAGAGAAGCAAAGGGGCGAAGCCTGGTGATCTCCTCCGCTCTGGCCTCACTGATGTGCACGATCTCCTGCAGCTGCTGCACGGTGGCCGTGTTGATGTTGATCGTGCCAGGGGATTCACCGGGGTCCGTAGGCTGGGCCACGTTCTGCCAGGGAGCTTCCGAAGACGTTAGGGTCGTTCCGTCTGAGACGAACACCACCGTACCGTGAACGTCGGTGCGGAAGATGTTCACGCCTGCAGATACCAGTCGCGTCAGCACCTCTTCGTGGGGGTGACCGTACCGGTTGCCTTCACCAGCCATGATGACCCCATATGCTGGTGACACCGCGTCGAGAAACGCCTGGGTGGTCGACGTGCGGCTGCCGTGATGGCCTATCTTGAGAAGGTCAGCCTCCAGGTTGACGCCCCGGCGCAGGAGGCTCTCCTCAGCTGCCTTCTCCGCATCTCCTGTGAACAGAAAAGAGGTGTCGCCAAAGTCCACCCTGCAGACCACCGAGTTGTCATTCAATGAGCCGAGATCCCCTTCGGGCCCAAGCACCGTCAGGATCATGGCACCCATGGTGATCACCTGTCCGGTGGGGATTTCGTAGGTGGCGTGCCCTGCCTCGACCTGCTTCTCGATCTCAGTGAGATAGTCGTCGAAGGTCACGGTGGTGTGGGGCTCCCCGGAATCAATGATCCGATGCACCCTGAACGCCTTGAAAACATCGATCAATCCCCCGATGTGGTCGGCATGGGGGTGCGTACCAATCACCACGTCCAGTTCCCTGATTCCACGTCTCACCAGGTACTGGACCACGATGTCGCCTGCTGCCCGTGTGGCGGCGTCAATCAGGATGTTGCCGTCCTGTGTTTCAATGAGCACAGCATCGCCCTGGCCCACATCGATGAAGTGGACCGCGATCTCCTCACCAGGCGAGGGCTCTGGCACCTCGTCGGAGTCTTTATCAACCGTTACCGTCGATTCTTCCTCCCCAGGCTCCTCGGTATCTTCCTCTTCATCCCTGGGTTCCTCTTCTGGATCGGCTGGTGCCGTCTCCTCGGTGGCTTCATCTCGTGGACGATCGGCCGGGGCACCGATGTCACCGCAGCTGGCGAGTACTCCGCTCAGCAAGAGAAGCACCAGGGCAAGGGCAAGGAGCGTAGGGATTACCCCCTTGAGCGATCGTTGAAACACGCCAGGCAACGGGCCCACAGTATCGGCTCCTCCCATGCGTCAGCAGCGATCTCCCCGACAGTCGGGGGTGCAACAACGGGACCTGTCCCGACCCAGGGCGAGGGGAAACATGGCAAAAAGGATGCCGCCGCGCTACACCCTTCTTCGGCACCTGCCATTGAACTCCTGCCCCGACAGGGTCACGGTGATCGACAGAACCTCGCGTCAACAGGAGATTGATCCGCTGGCAGAGGGCGCACAGGCCAAGGCGTTCTACCGGCATCACACCCGCAGAGCTGCGCCTCGTTCGGCCGGATTCCATCCTCATGCGAGTGACCGGATGATGGACCGCGGCTGCCAGGGGATCCGGGCCCTGGAAAGCACCTGGCACGACCCAAGGACGACGCGCCCCTGTCATGGCCCCATGCGTCATCTGGCCCAGGACATGGGTGCGAACCATCAGCTGACCCGGCTCTCATGGCGTCCCCGTGAAGCCTCCTGTGACTTCCTCGGCCCCATCGGTGTTCCCGTCCAATACCTCGTGATGGGTCCCGGAGACACCCGTTCGATGACGACTGGAAGCTGGGAGGGTCATTGCCGCTCATCTTTGCTGCCGCCCAGACCTGCACGCGCTATCACCCATCTCTGCTCAATGCAGACACCGCTCGGCACAGGAGGCAGCTCGGCCGGTTCTCGATGGAAACACACCATCACCACCCCTTGCGACCGAACTCAGCAACGACATGGCCAGGGTCCACTGGGTACCTGGTCGTCGTCCGCGGGCGATGGGCAGATGCTATTGTCGCAATCTGGCTTCATGCAGCAGCCCCCTGGAAATGCGAAGGCAACGCCCTCCTAAAGGGGCCTGACGTGCAATCTGTCCAGTTATTGTGTAGCATTGAGAATAGGATTACGTTCCCATGACAAACATGGTAAAGGTGAGGAATCCTTGGCGTGCTCAGCATTGTGCAGAGACGATGCGCCCTCCGAGAGGATGAACACCTAGAATTGAGCGCCTACTCAGGACGATGCAAAGGAGAGACGATATGAGTGACGAATCCGACATTCAGAGCAATTTCATCTACAACATGATCCTCGATGACGTCAGGGAAGGGAAACACGATGGACGCGTTCATACCCGGTTTCCTCCAGAGCCGAATGGTTACCTGCACATCGGCCATGTGAAAGCAGCTCTTCTTAACTACAATCTTGCCAGGGCTTTCGATGGTAAATTCAACCTGCGCTTTGATGACACCAACCCCGTCAAGGAAGAAGAGGAGTTCGTTGACTCCATCATGGAGGATCTGCGGTGGTTGGGGATCGAGTGGGAAGACCGCCTGTTCTTCAGCTCGGACTCCTTCGAAGAGAAGTACGAGTTTGCGAGGCGACTGGTTGAAGCCGGCAGAGCCTACGTCTGCGACCTGAACACAGAGCAGATCCGACAGTACCGGGGAACCCTCACCGAGCCTGGTGAGGAAAGTCCCTACCGCGACCGCTCAACAGAGGAGAACCTTGATCTCTTCCAGAGGATGCGCGAGGGCGAGTTCGCCAATGGTGCCCGGGTGCTCCGAGCCAAGATCGACATGTCCTCGGGCAACCTGAACATGAGAGACCCGGTCATCTACCGGATCCTACATGCCGACCACCACAGGACCGGTGACGAGTGGTGCATCTATCCCATGTATGACTTCGATCATCCTTTCACCGACGCCCTCGAGGGCATCACCCATTCCCTCTGTTCCATTGAGTACAGCGATCACCGCCCCCTGTATGACTGGGTGGTAGACAACGCATTGGATCTTATGCCCGAGATGATGAAATGCCGGTCGCAACAGACAGAGTTCGCACGTCTGAACATAACCCACATGGTGTTGAGCAAGCGCAAGCTGCGCCGCCTCGTGGAGGAAGGGCACGTCCAGGGCTGGGATGACCCAAGAATGCCAACGATCGCGGGAATGCGCCGGCGCGGCTTCACAGCAGAGGCCATCCGTGACTTCCAGGAACGAGTGGGGGTAGCTCGCTCTGACAGCGTCGTTGACCTGGCCATGCTCACGTTCTGTATCCGGAACGACCTGGAAAGTAAGGCGCCGAGGAGAATGGTCGTGCTGGATCCCCTGAAACTGGTCATCACGAACTGGCCTGAGGACAAAACAGAGATGGTGAAACTGGACAACATCCCGGGTGACGCGAGCGCCGGAAGCCGGGAGGTTCCCTTTGGTCGAGAGATCTACATCGAACAGGAAGACTTCATGGAAGATCCACCGGGGAAATTCTACCGGCTGGCCCCCGGCCGCGAAGTGCGACTCATGAGAGCTTATGCTGTGACATGCGAGGAAGTCATCAAGGACTCCGAGGGCAAGGTGATCGAGCTGCGCTGCACCTATGACCCCAAGACCCAGAGCGGCAATGATACCAGCGGTCGAAAAATCAGGGGCACACTGCACTGGGTAGCGGCCCGGGACGCTGCCAGGATCGATGTCCGCCTGTACGATAATCTGTTCCTCGAGGAGGACCCCGAGGACGAGGAAGACGGCGACTTCACTGCTGCCCTCAACCCCGACTCGCTGCGTGTTCTCACCAATGTTCCGGCAGAACCGGCCATCACGGACGTCGCTGAAGGCGGCCGATTGCAGTTTATGCGCAAGGGCTACTTCTACGTGGACCCGCACGATAAGGACAGCGACCGGTTAACCTTCAACCGTATTGCCCCGCTGAAGGACACTTGGGCCAAGATCAAGAAGAGAAAATAGCGAGCATCGAAGGGGGCCCGTGTTGGGACGCACGGGCCTCTATGTCTTGCAGCAGAAATAGGCAGGACAGGCCTGAGACACGTTCCAGGCCTTGTGATGATGTTGCATGGGATCAGGTACTCACAGGGGGCCCCAGCGCCATTCAGATCATCGAGGTACTCGGCAACCGTTCCCTGCCCGATCTGGCGCAATCGGAGCACCCCCATCCCCACCATGGCTTCATTGGGCTGACAGGGGTCCTCTCAACATCCGACGGGCCAGGGCGGGCTAAATCGCCCTGCCACCCCTGATGGTCCCGTCACGATGTCTTCTTTGCCTGCTTGTTAGCGCGATCTCGCTCATGTCTGTCCAGGTACTTCTTGCGCATGCGAATGCTGTCAGGGGTAATCTCCACCAGTTCATCGTCCCCGATATATTGGATGGCCTCCTCCAGGGTCAGGAGCCTGGGTGTTTTCAGCCTGACGGTATCATCGGAACCGCTTGCCCGCATATTGGTCAGGTGCTTGCGCTTGCAAACATTGATCCCCAGGTCTTTATCCCTGCTGTTCACCCCTATGATCATTCCCTCGTAGACCCTGGTACCGGGTTCTATGAAGAGGGTACCCCTTTCTTCAGCCTGCAGCAGGCTATACGTGGCCGCCGTACCCAGTTCCCAGGCAATGAGGGAACCCTGGAAGCGCGTCTGTATCTCTCCCTTGTAGGGCTGGTAGCCGTGAAAGCTGTAATTCATAACCCCCTCACCCCGGGTTTCCGTCAAAAATCCTGATCGAAAACCCGCAAGACTCCGGGTGGGTATCAGGT
>SKXF01000098.1 GCA_007128555.1 Clostridia bacterium
ACTGCCCGGGCGTTCCTCTGCCAGACGACCAGCCTGGCTTTCTCATGGCCACGATCCACGAACCATCCTTCCACACGGTTCAGTAGGGCATCTGCAACGCCCCGGCCTCGAGCCTCTTCCACCACGTAGAACAGCTCGATATATCCCGCACCGTCGTTGTCAAAAACCATGCACTCCCCGATGATGCTGCCATCATCAATGATCTGAAACAGCATCCATCCGGGCCTGTCCATGAAATCATCCAGCGCATCGATGTTCAGCTCAGTCGGGAATATGTCGTCGTGCCGTTTCATGAACGCAGTCCTGTCTGGTTCCGATTCCAGGGTGCTGGTCCGTATGCACACGGTTCCGCTATCAGGAGGTATGCGTACCCCGCGAAGCGTCTTTTCCATTACGATGGTCGCATCGTCATCCTCAAAGCCCTGCTTCAGGTACATATCCACCTGTGCCTGCTGGTCTGCAGTTGCGCCTCCGTAGATCCGCACCGTCTCACCTGGCCACCGCTCACTCCTAATCTTGTATGCCCTCTCCAGCGCCCTGTTGAACAGCGTCTGCCAAACCGTTTCCCACCCTCGGCCAGGGGGCAGGGCAGTCTCGACCATTATGAGAATGTTCCGCGGTCTGGTGTGACTCGTGTGATGATTCTCATAGGGCCAGGCATAGGAATGCCCCAGGTACTTACCGTCCTCATCTTTTGCAACGAAGATATTCTTCCTGCTGTTGCCCCCCATATCTTCGGGGGGATTTGCGATCCTGAAGCTCATCTTACCTCCCCTTCCCTGCTGAACGTAACCTACGACCCCATATCGGTGGTCTGAGCCGCTGGTCAACGGGGTCATTTCAGGGACCCCTTGGACCACCGGCCCTATCTGGGGAGCTCGCCAGGCTGCGCGGTCCGTCAACCCCCAACTGCAGCTTTTCTCTCCGCGTTTTCGATTCTGGACAACACCGTGAGGCTCCCAGGATTGCCCGGTTAAGCATCGGTATCCCTCCCATGTGGTGCCATAATACCACGCAGCGCCACGGGCCTGTAACAGGTATCGATCCTCTTTCGCCCAAGCCAGATCGTGTTCCTTCCAACTTCTCCGCAGAGTATCGATCGTTTCGACGGTAGGATCTCCATTCCCTATGGGGGTGGGTCACTGTTCACAGATGTTACGAGTCCATCTATGGCTCCCCTCCTATTCGTACCATGTGACTTCCACACCCACTTGGCAGTGATCAGTTCTCTGAGGGCGGGTCTATCGGCTGATGGGGTGGAGAGACTCGCTCATTGAAATATCAGAGACGCAAACGCGTATGGTAAGCGGTCTTTGACGTCTTACATTGCCCTGAGCAAACGTCGCAAGCGGACACTACCTGTGAGACCCCCGTTTGCCTTGCTTCCGGCTGATCACGCTGGTACCGTGGCTGGCGCTAGAACTCAGTGAACGTCGTCGTAACTGACAGTTGACGTTTCCGATGTGACCGATTTTGGAGGCACAACTCCACATGGGACGGTCTCAACAGGGTCCGAAGACAATCCGAAAGTCAGCATCCATCACAACTCTTGTGCTACCTGCCGGATCCATGCTGAATGGTTTGCTATGCTCGAACGAGGAGCGCAACCTGGGCAAATCTGGTGGCAGTTGGAGATATCTGCGCAGGACAGTGGCTGGAACGATAGGCAGAGGAGAACGGCCCGTGGATATTATGGGCCGTCCCCTTCTGAGATTGCAGCTGTGGACGGGTGTTCATCTACGCAGAGGCCAAATCTCTCCATCAGGCTGCCAACTGAGAGGTTCATTGGTGTAGTGTTCGCTCGTCCAGATGCATGCGGATCCGGAGAGTCCCAACCCTTTGCGTTCACGGGATGTGCTCCCCCAGGGCCGTGCGTCCGGATGGATCAGCGCGAGGGATCCATGGGGTTCAGTTCCCACGTCACGACCGCGGTCCCCTCAGCATGGTACCAGGTGGTGGGAACCGAGATATTCCCACTAAGGGTCATTCCCTCCTCAGGCAGCGGAAGATCCTCAAGGTGATGATAGAAGAATTTCCACTCATCCGGCCCGCGACCGAAAGCACCATCTGCTTCCCCCTCTAGGGGATCCAGCCCGAAGTAGATCTCGTACATTCCACGGTCCGGATTGATGGATATCCGGCCTTTCCCCGTGACATCTCCTTGTCCCTCGCCGCTGACCCGGAGCACCGATCTTTCGCCCGACTCCTCCACCACCTGCTCCAGATCTTGTTCATACCAGCCGGATGCGCGGCTCTCGCCGTTCCATCCGTAGTCACGCCAATTGTTATCCCACACCACCGAGCCACTAACCTCGCTCTCGGCCGTGCGGTGCTCCGTGGACGTCCGTTTCCCATCGGCAGTACTGCTCTCCACAACGGCGTCGTGGCTAAAGCGCAACATGAATGTACCCTCCCATCCGGGCACCTCCAGCCACCTATCTTCAGCGACCAGATCCCCATCGGAATCCAGCGCGCCGCCACAACCAGCGAATACCAGCAAGGCGAGCATTAACACCACCAGCAATATGCTTCTGCGCATCAGATGCACCCCCTCTACGCATTACCTGAATGAATTAGTGGTCCCTGCACTATTTCATCAACCCGGCCGCAATACCTGCCTAATGCTGGTGTTTAAATGGCAGGAACCGGCTGATCCACTACCTTCCCTGCCGTTAAGTCAATTGACTGCGCTCTGAAACTTGCAGATGGCACACATCTTATCGGATTCAAGAAACGCAACGGCCGCCCCGGGCTCTGAACCGGTCCTGGGCATATCCTGGCCCAACCTCGGCTTCCCTTACCTTCTCAGCCTTTCCTCGACGTACCTGCTCAAGAACACAGCTGCTTCCGTCCCAGTTTTGACTATGCTGAAGCTCCTGACGATATCCACACCCGACAATGCAGCCACATGGCCCGCTGCCAGTCTGGCACCTCATGAGCATCTGCAAAGGGCGGCTCGCCTTCTGGCGTGACCGGACCTCTGGCTTATAATTAATCCGTGAGCAGTTTGCTAAGATGCTAGTGGATGCCGCTGGGCGTAGTCCGAGGTTCGCCAGGCTGACCCAGTGCTCTAGAGATTGATCGGGGCGGTGCGCAGCCGCTCTGCATCCCTACCTGTCACACGATATGCCAGTACCTGAGGATAAACAGCAGGGTCAGGGCCGCTGCAGTGAATACGGAATAGTGAATCCGCCCGGACATCTGCCCGTCCCGTTTCCACCAGGTAGCAGCGGTGAAGCCGACCAGTGTTGCTGCCAGGAGCAGCGGGATGACTGGGTGTACGAGCGTGTCGTCCTGTACACCCGCGAAGAACGACAGAGGTACGCCGTACACCGGGCTCATCTCGGACATCCTGATCAATCGGAGGACAATCCCGAGGACGATCACTGCAAATCCGATGGCGGTAAGTTGACGCAGGTTGCCCAACGTTGGCAATGGGGCCTTGCGGTCTCTCACCATCTGTCGAACCGTGCTGATGCTCCAGTAAGCAAGGGATCCCAACACAATGGGTAACGTGATGATGAGGGCCAGTGCGGTGAAGGGCATGCTGCCGTACCAGGGTGCCCTGGAATAGCTCATGACTCCGTCGGTTGCCAGGAGCACGCGGCCAAAGGGGTCCGTCTGAAAGGCGATGTGTTGAAAGGCGCCGAAAGGATTTGGGGATGGGCCCGGGGTCACGCGGGCATAGATGCCGTCCTTCTGTTCGGAGAATTGGTGGGTCTCTCCCATGTAACCCACCCGCAGATTACCCTCATTGTCCACGTCCACACGCATGGACTGCAGCAGGGCAAGCAAGCGCTCATCGGTGGAGAAACTCCTTCGGTTGGGGTGGTACTCGCCCGCAAGGTCTAGGCGTCCGGCTCCGCTGCTTTCTGGATCACCGGGGATGGTGTGTACTGATGGGTAATGTTCATCCATGAAGGCCTGCCAGAGCTCGGCATGGGCCAGGACTTCCATGCCGCCGCTGTAGGAAACAAACAGCCCAACGTTCTCCTGGGGTAGCAAGTAGAGTCCACTGTTGAAGAGCGGTAGATTGCCGCCGTGAAATAGGACCCTTCGGCCGTTAATGGTACCCTCTATGAACCCAAGGGTTATACCGTCGTGCCTGGGATCCTGGGCAAACTGGTGACGGTGCATCTCGTGGAGCGTCTCAGGTTGCAAAATTTGAGCCCCGTCGAACATTCCGCCTTGAAGGTGGGTCATCATGAAGATGGCCATATCGGAAGCCGTACTGCTCATGCTGCCTGCCGGTTCCGGGTTGACGTAGATGAAACGACCCGCACGGTACTGGCCGTCTACCTGGTTGTAGCCGATGGCCATTTCTGGCGGCATATCCTCGCGTGGTGGCTGGTCAAAGGTGCTGGGTGTCATGCCCAGGGGTTCGAAGACGTTGTTCTCAACATAGTCGGAAAAGGGCAGGCCCGACGCCCGTTCCACGATGTAGCCGGCCAGGGCTGCGCCGTAGTTGGAGTAGGCGACGACGTCTCCGGCCGGAAAGACACGCGCGGGAAGAAACTCGCGCACATAGTCTCCCAGCTCAAGGGTCAGGTTCGGATTGAGATAGAAGAGGCCCGAGCTGATGTCCTCGAAACCGGGCGTGTGGGTCAGCAGGTGGCGCAGGGTGATCGGGGCTGCGTCTACGGTGTGCAGGGGCCTGGCAAGCTCGGCGGGAATCACGAAGTCGAGATAGGTGTTCACATCGGTGTCGAGGTCAATCTCACCCTGTTCCACCAGCTGCATGACGGCGGTCCAGGTGATGAGTTTTGAAAGGGATCCGATGCGAAAGAGCGTGGTTTCGGGGTCCACGAGCTGCTGTTCTTCGCGGTTTGCATAGCCGTAGCCCTTGCTGAGAAGCACCTGGCCATCAGCGACCAGTGCGACGGTTGCTCCGGTGATCCTGTATTGCTCCATGTGCTCGGGGATGACCCTGTCCATGAACTGTTCTACTTCCAGGGTGTTGAGGGTGCTGGAGGCGGTTGCGGTTTGTGGGGGAATGAGTAGGGAGAACAGGGAGACAAAGACGAAGGCAATAGCCATTGTATGTAAGGGGCTGGACGCTCTCAGCATGCAAGATCCTCGTTTCATCTTCGCAGTGATTGGGGTCAATGATATAGGCAGGGGGCCGTGGTGGCAAGCATCTGGGCGATTTTCGGACCATGGGTCATCACGGGCTCATGGGGTGGAGCGACCCAGGCAGTAGGGCA
>SKXF01000394.1 GCA_007128555.1 Clostridia bacterium
AACGCCTGCCCCTGGGTGAGACGCCCCTGGGTCCGGGTGACCAGGGAGCAGAGGTTCTCTCCCTGCAGCTGCGGCTCCAGGCCCTGGGGTATCTATCTGACGGGCTCAACAGCGTTTATGATTTGCCGACCCGGAGAGCGGTGGCGATGTTCCAGCGCGATCACGGGCTCAGGGTCACGGGAATGGCCGACATGGCGACCCTCCAGGAATTGGCCGACCAGACCGATTCCCTGGATCAGCCCCAGGACCAGGACGTTTCCCTCGAGGATCTCCTTCCGGAGGACGATTGGCTTCTCAGGGATCGGCAGCTCCTCCACGCCCTTCGCGTGTTGTGGGGGCAGGTCTCGAGCCGGTGATGTGGCAGTGGGTGTTTTCCCCGGTTGTCCCCGTGAACGAGGAGCGGCCGCGAGGGACTGACGGGCAGGACGCATCGCCCTTCGCGGCGAACCACATGGGATGACGAAGGCTTTCTGGGAGGTTTGCGGTGTTCCGTGACAGTGTTAGGTTCCCTACATTGATACTGCTGCTGATGCTCACCCTGGCTGTCGGCTGTATGGCAGATCTGCCTGCGGCCGGAGATGGTGATGTCCCCCTTGATCTGCCCGCTGTTGCTGTACACAAAGACAACGGGGAGGGCGATTCCTCTGGGCCCCGAACCCTGGAACTCCAGGAGCTGGAGATGCTCGCGCTGGACCCGTCCTGGTCCCTGTCGTTCCTTCGCAATCTTCGATTTTCGCTGTCGGGTACCGGCCTGATCACGGTCTCGGTTGAGCGGGGCTGGGACGGCCGGTACGTGGTGCGAGCCAGCGATGTTTCGGGTGACATCATCTGGACCTACACCTCCTTTGAGCGACACTTCGTCAGTGCTGATGTGAGGGTCCTGGCGGAGGATCCGCTGCGGGTTGGCCTGGCCCTTTACGGTACGAATGGTACGGGATCTTTCAGGATCCTGGGCGACGACGGATCGGTCTCCTATGAAAGGTCTCTGCCCGGCACGACCTCTTTTCTGCTGAGTCCAGGCGGTGAGACCCTGGCACTGGTAGACCGACTGGGTGCCGAGATGGTCACCGTGGACCTGGAGCTGGGGCAGGTGCTCGGCAGGGTTCAGACGGACGCGGAGGCCCTCTTCCGCTTCATACCGGGTACCGATCTCATACTTCTTAAGAACCGGGAGGGCGTGGAGATCCTGGATCGAGCGGCGACGTCTCTTTGGCAGCACGATCTGCAGATGGATCTCAGGGGGGGTGTTGGTGCTTTAGACGGAGGCCGGAGGATCGTTCTGACCACCGTCGATCCGGACAGTAGCCTGTATATGTTTGACCGGTCCGAGGGCCTTCTCCTGTGGCAACAACTGCTCTTCGCGGGTGGGTACAACGATCTTCACGTGGATGCTGATCGTGCGAGGTTGCTAGTGTATAATATAGGGGTAGCAGGTGGCATCTTTCTGTACGATATGGATACTGGAGACCCTGTGTGGGGGTACTTTGTGCGTTTAGAGGGAGACGGCGAAGGGCACCTCCGCATCAATAGCGTCGGCATGGACGGCTGGGGACGAGTGACCGCACATCTCGTGGTCCAAGAGAACCTGGATTCCGGGGTTGAGGAATCCCACTATCTCCTCATCGTATCCCCCTCGGGAGAGGTGAAGGGTAGAGTATGCCTCGGGGTGAACGTCCAGGTTCAGATCGCCCGAGATGGGGGGGCGGTCGTTGTTGCCTCCGGTGAGCGCGATGCCAGTACAGGGGCACGGGTTCTTGATACCCTGACATATTACGATCTGTCTATCTTTTCGACCACATCCTCGGGTCCCGCACGGTAGATGGTGTTTTCTATCCCTGATGGGGGTTGAACATGTCTCGGCTTAAAGCACATCGCATGAGCAACTTGCTGTGGCTTATGGCAATGATCGCTATTGCCGTGACGGCGTCCTTGGTTTACCAGGCACCCGAGGAGCCCTACGTCCAGGCGGTGAGTTCCGACCGATCCATGCCGGCTGATGTCGAGGGGCACTGGGCGCTCCGGGATGTTCTGCTTCTACGGCAGATGGGCGTCATTGACGCCTATCCCGATGGGACCTTCCGGCCGGACCAGGCGATCACCCGTGCCGAGATGGTGAAGATGATGGTCGCAGCCTTTGGCGTGGTCAGGGTTCGGCCCGCAGATCCGTCTCGAGAGGTGACCTATCCCGAGCCGACGTACCTGGATGTGGATGAGACCCACTGGGTTCGAGCCTTCGTCTATTCTGCCTCCGAGGAAGACCTCATATCTGGATATCCCGATGGAACGTTCCAGCCTGACGAGGGGCTCACCCGCGCCGAGATGGCTGGTCTGATGCATCGTTTCTTCTCATTCCCGGACGTGGAAGGTGAACGACAGGTGCTGTCGGATTCTGCTGTGATGCCCGCATGGGCTGCCCCGGCGGTTGCGTGGTGTCTCGAAGTGGATCTTTTCCGGGGGTTCCCTGACGGCACCTTCCGACCGCAGGACATGGTGACCCGGGGCCAGGCAGTGGTCCTTCTACGGAGGGCCCTTGAGCTGCAGGGTTCGCTGTTCACCCTTTCGGGGGAGGTCCTGGCGGTATCCTCGCGGACGGGTGTGGTCACCCTTGGTCTTGTCGGTGACCAGGTGTTGGAGGCCCGGTTGGACGGAGCTGTCCTTTACCGCGGTGATGTTGAGATCTCTGCCGATGAGGTCCGGGTGGGCGCTTACATGAAACTGCTGATCGATGACCAGGGCGAGGTGATCTGGGCCGATGTTCCTCACCTGTCCTTCGCAGCGGTACTCGACAGCATCAGTCTCACGGACACTAGGCTGCGGGTTCGCCCGCTCGATCCGACGCCAGGAGATGGCCCCCTGTCTGGGTGGGCTGGGACGGCCTTCTGGTCGGCGGCCGCCGATTGGGATGCGTTGTCATTCGGAGATCCCGTGGACGTGTTCTGGAATGAAGGCACAGATTTCTTTCGACAGGGATCATCTGCGCTACCCCCTGACCTGCGTCCGGGAGACCGCGTCTATCTCACCCTGGGACCAGGTAGCCCCGTTCTGAGGCACGTTGATGCGGTCCGGTACGACTCGTGGGGTGTGATCGATCGGGTTGACAGTGCCGAGGGCATCATCGAGTGGGTCACCGGGGCGGGGGACACGGTGACCGGTCGGATCACGCCGAACAGCCGGTTCGAGGCACAGGGACTCCAGGTACAGGACCACCAGTTGAAGGCCGGAATGCACCTGGGTGTGGTTCGGGCCCGGCAAACATCCCAGGTCATGTATGCCGAGGTTTTCGGGCTCCAGGGCGTCGTCTCGCAGCCCCCGCATCGCGATGCCGATGACCGCTACCGGGTCCACGTCCCGATGTCCCCCCTGGTGGGCTCGGAGGATGACCCCATGCTCCAGCGGGAAGCGCTGGGTGGGCTGGCGGGCATCCTGGGACCCATAGAAGGCGACGAGTATGGCCAGAGACATGTTTCAAACAGTGAGGTGATCGGCGCCAGCGCCCTCCGGGATGTCATGGGGGTAGATGGAAGCGGTGTTCTTGTTGCGGTGGTGGACACTGGGGTCGACCCACTGGTCCCCGGTATTTTTTCTGGGCGCCCAGGCCCGGTACAGTGGAGGGACTTCACTGGGATCGGAACCGTGGAGCAGCGCGCTGGTACGGCGCCCGGTTCTCGGCTGGCCGAGGGAGACGTGCTCACCCGGACGGAAATCCGTGTTTCCGGGAGGGAATTTTACTTTCAGGACGAGCGATTCATCATCGAGGGCCCGGCCCCTGTCGGCGGTGTTCTGAAGTGTGGATGGGTCGAGGAGAGTTTCTTCTTCCCCGGTGGCTCTTCGACGGACCGGGTGCTGGTGGCAACGCTGAGCACCTCTGCGGATGGGAGCTATGATGCTGTCTACGTGGATGTCAACGGTGATGGAATCCTGAGCGAGCAGGAGTTGTTCACTCCCCTTGACCGGGGAGGCACCCCTGGAACGATTGTTTTTGCCGCGGAATCTGCGATGAACTTCGTCGTTACGGAGATGGATCGCGAGGGCCGGCTGGTCAATTTGGGCTTTGATGGAAACGGGCATGGGACCCAGGTAACCGGGGTGGTGGCATCTACGGGAGGAAACTATGCAGGTGGCGTTTCGCCGGGGGTGGATCTCATGGTCCTCAAAGCCCTGTCTTCGACGGGTTCGGGCAGCTGGGAGAACGTCATCCACGCCGTTCAATACGCTGCCGGTGCGGGAGCCGATATCATCAATGTCAGCGTGACCGGTCTGCATGATCTGAGCAGTGGAAGCTCCCGCGAATCGCAGGCATTGGCCGAGATGGCCCAGGCGTACGATGTGCTGATCATCACGGCCGTCGGGAATCACGGACCTGGATTGGCCACCGCCTACACGCCAGGTGATTCGCGGTGGACCCTGTCCGTTGGAGCGGCCGCGCTGCCCGAGATCGTCAGGCGGGATTATGGCTACAGTCTGCCGGAGCCGGCTGTCTGGCAGTACAGCTCCGTCGGACCGAGGGCGGACGGAGCCCTGGCTCCCTCGGTACTGGGGCCGGGAAGCATGTACACGCCGGTGCCGGCGTGGATGTTTTCCCAGGGCTGGGGTTTCTTCGAGGGAACCAGCTGTGCTGCCGCTCACGTGACCGGAGTGGCAGCCCTCCTGGTGGAGGCGGCCAGGGATGCGAACCTGGGGGCCACGATGCACGGTGTGAAGCGGAGTATCGAGGAGGGCGCCCAACCTCTCAGCGGTTACCTTCTCGTGGAACAGGGCTACGGCGTGGTCGACGCGATGGCCTCCTGGCACTATCTTCGCCGGGACCCACGCGCCATCGCGGGAATCTCCCTCGGCGTGAGTTCGGGGGTCATGGTGGAGCGTCCCATGGTGGAGATGGATCCCCAGGGCATCTACCTCAGGGATACGGTTCCGGGGACCCTGCACGTGATCCTGGAAAACCCGGGCGATCTTCCCTCGCGGGTATCTCTGGGTATTTCTGGCCTGGCGGCTGTTCGCACGGCCCTTGACAACCTCATCCTGCCTGGAAATGCGCGGCTTTCCGTTCCTGTCCAATACGGTGAAGCGTCGGGCTCCACCATTCAAAGTGGGTTCTTAATCGCCAATGACGGGGGAACGCCCGGGATCGATGCCCGCCTACTGCATACGATCCTGAGCCCCATTGAACTGTCCGCGGAGACGCCCCACATCATCCG
>SKXF01000447.1 GCA_007128555.1 Clostridia bacterium
ACGCGTCCTTTCAGGAACACTTCCGGTGAGTTGACATCCGGGCGCCTGACCTCAGCTCGCAGGCGCCGGCGATCTCCAGTAGCTCATTGCCGTGAGCCGACAAGAGATCCATGTTGGCCGTCATCACGTTCTTACCCCGTCTCAGGGTCCCCTGATGAGCGTCCCAGCAGGTTCCAGTCCTCCCATCACCTCGATCACCACGTGGATCGAGGGATCGTCCAGGATGTCTTCCGGGCGCGACGTCAGCATCCCTGGCGGGGGGGACACCTGCCTGGCCCAGGTCACGGACAGCGATGCGTGCCGCTTTCACCCGGCCCCACCTATACTCTCTGTCTCTTTCTCCAGCAGCCGGTATACTGAGTAACCGACGGTGCCCAGGCCCACGAGCCCTACCCTGATGCTTTCCTTGACCATGCCAGCCCGCCCGTCTCTTCGCTGTTCAGACTAGGCAGAAATTCCTGAATGACCAGGTTCAATGCCTCCTGCTCGACAAGGAAGGCGTCATGACCGCAGAGGCTCTCCATCTCGCAGTATTGGGCTTCGCGTCCGGCGCGTCCCAGGATCTGAACCATCTCCTGCTGTTGGTAGGGGGGGAAGAGGTAGTCGGAGGAGATGCCCACCGATAGGACCGGGCAGACGATCCTCTCCAGGGTTTCCTCGTACCCACCCCTCCCCCGAGCTACGTCATGGAGGTCCATGGCCCGGGAGAGATAGAGATAGGTATTGGCGTCAAACCTGTTCACCAGCTTCTGGCCCTGGTAGTCCAGGTAACTCTCGACAGAGAAGCTCTGGTCAAAGGGTGGTCTTCCCTGAATGTCTCCCTGGGGCCGGCGGCCGAACTGCTGGGCCAGCAGCCCCTCGCTCTTGTAAGTGATGATGCCGATCATCCTGGCCAGGCCCAGGCCTGAAACGGGCCCTGCAGAATCGTAGTAGTGGCCCTCCTGCCAGTCGGGATCGGACATGATGGCCAGTCGCTGGACCCGGTTGAGGGCGATACCCTGGGCGGATAATCTCCCGCAGGCCGCCATGGGAATGATGGAACGCACCAGGTCCGGATACGTCAGCGCCCACTCCAGGGCCTGCATGCCCCCCATGGATCCACCTGTGACCGTCACCAGGCTGCGGATGCCCAGTTCTTTCACCAGGCGGTACTGTACCTGAACCATGTCGCGGATGCTGACTGCAGGGAAGTCGGAGCCGTAGGGCCGCCCGGTGGCAGGATGGGTCGAGGAGGGCCCTGTGGTTCCGTAGCATCCTCCCAGGACATTGCTACAGATGACCTGGTACCTGTTTGTATCCAGTGCCCGCCCGGGTCCGACCATATCGTCCCACCAACCCGGTTCATCGCCAGCGCAATGCGGCGCGAGATGGGAGTCGCCAGTGAGGGCATGGCAGGCGAGAATGGCGTTGTCTCGGCGGACGTTGAGCTCCCCGTAGGTCTCGTAGGCGACCCTGACCGAAGGCAGGACTTCTCCCGATTCCAGGGAGTGCTCACCGAGATCCAGGTACTGGCGGTTGTTGGGTGGTGGGAACCTCCTGTTCACGTCCTCTCGCCACCCACTGCCCGCTCCAGCGCCTGGTCCAGGTCCGCACACAGGTCCCTGGCGTCCTCGATTCCCACGGACACCCGGATCATGTCGTCGGTTATGCCCGCGGCCTCCCGTTCGTGGGGGGCCAGCTGTTGGTGGGTGGTGCTGGCCGGATGGATCACCAGGGATTTCGCGTCGCCCACGTTGGCCAGGTGAGAGAATACCTCTACTCCCTCGATGAACCTGGTCCCGGCGGTCAGCCCGCCGACAACCCCGAAGGTCAACACAGCTCCCCCTCCACGGGGCAGGTATTTTTGAGCCATGGCGTGGGAGGGGTGATTCTTCAGCCCCGGGTAGCTTACCCAGCTTACCCGCCGATCCCTGTCCAGGAATCTTGCCACCTCCAGGGCGTTGTCGCTGTGGCGCTGCATCCTCAGGGACAGCGTTTCCAGTCCCTGCAGGAATAGAAAGGAGTTGAAGGGGCTGAGGCAAGGACCAAGGTCTCGGAGGAGCTGCACCCGGGCTTTCACGATGTAGGCGATGGGACCGAAATCGTCCAGGTATCGCACTCCGTGATAAGTGGGGTCGGGCTCGGTGAGCTCGGGATACTTCCCCCCGGACCAATCGAAAGCACCCCCGTCCACGATGATGCCCCCGATGGAGGTCCCGTGTCCCCCGATGAACTTGGTCGCCGAGTGAACCACCACGTCGGCTCCGTGTTCCAGCGGCCGACACAGGTACGGGGTGCCGAAGGTATTGTCCACGATCACCGGGATCCCCGCTTCGTGGGCGATGTCGGCGATCGCCTCGAGATCGGCCACGTCCAGCCCGGGATTGCCGATGGTCTCCAGGTACACCAGGCGGGTTCGATCATCAATGGCGCTGCGGAAGTTGGCCGGATCCGAGGAATCGACCAGGGTGACGCCAATCCCAAATCGGCCCAGGGTGTGGGAGAAGAAGTTGTAGGTCCCACCGTACAGGGTGGCGGCCGAGACGATGTTCTGCCCCTGGGAAGTGATGTTGAGGATGGCCAGGTTGATGGCGGCCTGCCCCGAGGCAACCGCCAGGGCACCGGCGCCTCCCTCAAGCGCTGCCACGCGCTCTTCAAGCACTGCGGTGGTGGGGTTCATGATTCGGGTGTAGATATTGCCGGGCTCTTTCAGTTCAAACAGGCGGGCAGCGTGATCGCAGTCTTCGAAGACGTACGAGGTGGTCTGGTATATGGGTACGGCCCGGGCCCCTGTTGCCGCGTCTGGCTGGTGGCCGCCGCTGACGGCCAGGGTATCGAAATGGAGTTTTCTGGACACTGTGCCCCCTACTTCCCGATGCTCCACACTATCCAGAAGTGCCCCTCCTGGGGAATAAGAAGGGGCACGAAAACGATCCGCTTCTTATCTCCCAGGACGCGAGTCCTGCAGGAGTTGGCACCTTCTGCCCCGGCTCTTGTGGGAGCCGTGACAGGGTTGCCGGGCTTCATCGGGCCAGTCCCTCCGCCACTCTGGATAAGAGCATCTATTTAGTTTGCTATTATTGACGTACGATAACGGATCTATGCTCTGACGTCAAGGGAGGTCGGGCATTTTTCGCATGCATTGAGATTTGCAGGTAGGGCTCAGCCTGTCTGGCATCATTTACCCTGGAAGCATCACTAACGCTCATTCGTCAAGAGCCATGGTGGATGCAGGACACATCGAAGCACCCCGGAGGGTCTGGTTCGCGAGGTCATGTTGGTCCAGGTCCTCGCTGGTCTATAGTGGGGTGAGCCTCATCCCAACATGCTTTGCAGTGCTTCGCGGGCTTGGGCGTGCCTGCGCTGGCCGAGGGGGATGCATTCAGCGACCTTCCCGTCACCATGATATAACCTGGAGGCGAAGGCCATGCATGTGGCCTCCCCGCATTGTCCGCAGTTGTACGCCTCCTCGGGCAACCACTGGAGGATATCCAGCGTTGACGGCAGGTTCTTGCGGGAGCAATTCGGCTTGATTTCAGCCCGTCGGCGGTAGGTATCATTGATCAGATCGCGGATCTTTCGCGCCAGCTGATGGGCGTCGGTGGTGTTCTTTGCCTTCAATGCTGTCATGGACTCCCGGTACAGCGTGATCACGCGCAGGGTATCCGTGTAGCACAGGATCTTTTCTCCATGATTATAGATGGCATTGGGGATTACCGCATTCAGGTAAGGCAGCATCTCGACGATATCCCGGGAGAACTTCGCTCGAAAGCGAACCTGGTCGCTCTCCACGAAGCAGGGCCGGATGTAGATGATATCCACGGCGCAAAGATAATCCTTGTCTTCTGACATCCACCCGGAATCCTTCATCTCCGGTCAACCTCCCTCGTTGGGATCATCGGAACCTGGCTTCAATCTCTCCGAGGGCTTCTGCGAGGGCGTCAATGTCGCCCTCCTCGTTGAAACAGCCCGGGCTGACTCGCAGGGCGCCCCGGTTCAGGGTGCCCATCAGTCGATGCGAGGTAGGTGCGCAGTGCAGTCCGGCTCGAACCATGATCCCGTACTCATCGTCCAGCAAGAAGGCCAGCTCCTCGGCGCGCGCCCAGTCGACATTCAGCGAGATGACCGGGACCCGTCGATCAGCATCTTGTGGCCCGTACAGCTTGATCCCGTTTACATCCTGCAGGCGCTGTAGCGCGTGCACGGTGAGTTGTCGTTCTCTTTCAGCGATCGCCTCGAGTCCCCGTTTCAGAATGTACTGTACGCCTGCCAGCAGTCCGGCGATCCCGGGTGCGTTGGCCGTGCCCACCTCGAAACGGTCCGGTAGTACATCCGGCAGGTCTTCTCGCGCTGACTCGCTCCCTGTTCCTCCGTAGCGGACCGGCCGGAGGGAGACATCTTCCCCAATATACAGCCCGCCCGTGCCCTGCGGGCCGAGAAGTGACTTGTGGCCGGTGAAGGCCAGGAGATCGATCCCCAGGGCCTTTACATCGATTGGATGAAGGCCCGCGGTCTGCGCCGCATCCAGGAGAACCGGAATACCCCGGCGCCTGGCCCCGCGAGCGATGTCCTCCACGGGCATGATGGTGCCCAGCACGTTGGAGGCATGGTTGATCACGATCAGGCGCGTTTCATCGTGCACTGAATCCCATAGAGAGTCGAGTGCTAGCGTCCCGTCAGGGAGGTGGTTGGCGATGCTGATTCGAATATCACCCCGACGTTCGAGGGCCTTGAGGGGCCGCCAGACAGCGTTGTGTTCGATGCCGGTGCACACGACGTGATCGCCCGCTGACAGGGTTCCGAATAGCGCCAGGTTGATGGATTCGGTGGCGCAGGACGTGAAGACGATGCGGGCTGGATCGGCGATATTGAACAGATCCGCCAGCGAAGCCCGGGCTTCGTAGATGATCCCGTCAGCGCGGAGGGCGTTGCGGTATGCGCCTCGCCCGGAGCTGGCGCCTATCTCACGTGAGAACCGATCAGAGGCCTCGTACACGGTCTCTGGCTTTGGGTAGCTCGTTGCTGCATTGTCCAGGTAGATGCCCATCAAGATCCCTCCCAGGAGATTGCGTCGGCGATAGCTCCTTGCACAGTTCTTCACACCGGTTGCTGAACCCTGCACACGCATCGATGCACATACTGGTTTCCGGACTCAAGGTGGCATGGCAGAACGCAGGAGCAC
>SKXF01000072.1 GCA_007128555.1 Clostridia bacterium
TCAACCATTCGCATCAACACGTTATCCAGCCAACCGCCGAAGTACCCCGCTGTCGCCCCCACGGCCATCCCCAGAGACATGGCGATGAACATGGACAGGAAGCCAACGCTGAGGGAGATCCTGCTGGCATAAATGATCCTGGAGAGCAGATCCGCTCCGACATTGTCGGTGCCCAGAGGGAACTGGGGGGATGGAGGGTGCAGGACCGAGTCGTAGTGATGCTGTCGGTATCCATAGGGCGCCACCACGGGAGCAAAAACGGCAATCAGGATCAGGGTGCCGATAATCACCGAACCGATAATGGCCAGCCGGTGCCTCAGGAAGCGCCGCAAAACCACCTTTAACAGGGTATCGGTATACCCAGTATCCGAAGGGTCATAACTCTGAGTGCTCGTGGCTTCTGGGTGGGAAGACATCGCCGTAACACCTACTTACCTGTTTGGTCTGTTGAGTCCAGCGCTCAGCCATACTGGATCCTTGGATCGATCATGGCATACATGAAGTCACAGGCCAGGTTGAAGAGAATCACCAGCAAGGCAGTGATCATCAGGATTCCCATGAGGACCGGATAATCACGCTTGGTGACCGAGTCCCAGAATAACCGCCCCATTCCAGGCCATGCAAATATGGCCTCGGTGATGAGAGCGCCGGAAAAGAGGATTCTTCCTGCGAGGGCGATCACCGTCACCACGGGGATCACCGCATTGCGCAGGGCATGCTTGTAGATGACCTTGCGCTCCGACAGCCCCTTGCTGCGCGCCGTGGTGATATAGTCGGCTCGTATGACCTCGAGCATGCTGGACCGCATGAAACGGCTCCAGGCAGCAATCGAGTAAAGGGAAAGCACCACCGTGGGCAGGACAAGATGCCGGATCCCATCCAAGAAGCTGCCGCCTCCAATGGGCATCCGTCCCCCCGTCGGAAACCACCCGAGTCGCACGGAGAAGATCATGATCATCATAATGCCGAACCAGAACGAGGGGATCGAGATGCCGATGTAGGCAAAGATCGTGGTGACATAATCGAGAACAGAATACTGTTTCAGGGCTGCAGTCACCCCAAGGGGTATGGCAAGGAGTATGGCCAGGACATAGGCCGCCCCGAGGAGATGGAGGGTGGCCGGCATCCGCTGCTGGATGCGGAAGAGAACGGGCTGCCGGTTGGCGAAGCTGAGGCCCAGATCACCCCGGAGCATGTTGCCCAGCCAGGACATGTACTGGACTGGAACGGGTTGATCCAGTCCGTAGGCTCTCAGCATCCGAGCTCGAGCCTCGGGGGTAATGCTTGGATCCTCCAGGTACATAGCCATGGGTCCCCCCGGTAGGACGTGCATAATAATGAACAAAAAGATGCTGATCCCGAGAAGTAGTGGGATCATCTGTAGGCTGCGACGCAAAATGTATTTTCCCATAGACTAGCCTCCTGATTGGTGTGGTCGCTGTGGAAGCGTGACGATTTCGATCCGATGGTCTTCGGTGCAGCAACGGAGACGAAGGGGGTTGCCCGATGCGCCGTAGTGCAACCCCCATCTGAAGAGTCCCTGTCACTCAGTCAGGAAAGCTCCACTGCTCAATGTTCCAGGTATACACATCCCAGCTGCTGTGCACGTAGGTATCAACCTCCACACCCAGCCCTGCGCCGCCGATGACGATGTAAAGGTACACTGCGGCCGCATCCTCGTGGAAGATCTCAGCCATCTCGTGGAACATGACCAGCCGGTCGTCCTGGACCACCGTGCTGTTCGACAGGGCGATGAGCTCGTCAATGCGGGGATTAACGTAGTTACCGTGGTTGGTGTTACCCCGGGTGTGGAACTGCTGCTGAATGGCCTCGGCGGGGTCCCAGCTCAGAGCCGTCTGGAACTGACTCAGATCCCACCCACCAACATCAGCCCCAGGCTTGCCAGAGGGCAGAAGGGTGCCGAAAAACGTGGCAGCATCAACGTTCCGGATGTTGGCCTCGACACCGATGTTGCTCCACTGGTCCTGCAGGACACGCTGGGTCTGTTCCCTCCATGGGTTGCCCGCCGTGGTGGAATGGACAAACTCCAAGCGTTCGCCGTCGCGATGACGCACGCCGTCGGAACCCATAACCCACCCGGCCTCGTCGAGGAGTTGATTGGCCCTGTCAACATCGAAGGGATAGGGACCCACGGCCTCGTTGTAGGCCCAGGATGCGGGTACGATGGGCGAACCGTAGGCCAGCCCCATTCCCTGGCGGGCCACGTCAATCAGCATGTCCTTGTCAAAGCTGTAGTTGAGGGCCTGGCGCACCCGCACATCGTCGAAGCTGGGATTTGCGAAGTTCATCCTGATGTGTTCCCACCAGAGAGGGGGGTCGCCGAGGGCCATGAAAGCGTTCGGGTCCTCCTCAATGATCGACTGGTGCTCGGGGGGAAGAAACCAGTAGAAGTGGACGTCGCCCCGCAGCAGGGCTGCCAGGATAGAGTTCTGATCAGGCATGATCCGGAACACGAACTTATCGACTCCGGCTGGGTTGAAGTAGTTGGGGTCCTTCACGACCGTGATGTGATCACCGTGTACCCACTCTTCAAAGGTGAAGGGACCAAGGGTCACCTTCGGTTCCATGTTCATCGGGGATTCGTTCATCTCTGCAGGGGGAACGTCTTCCCAGATATGCTTGGGAATAATGTCCGGCTTGGCCAGGGTCGAGATGAAGGGGGGGTATATCTCTGTCAGGTGAAACACCACGGTGTGATCATCGGGGGTCTCAACCGATGCGATCTTCTCAAATCCCACCAGGGTGCGCGGGACCACATCCGGATGCTGGATCCTCTCAACAGAGAACTTGATGTCTGCAGAGGTGAAGGGTGTGCCGTCCGACCAGAGGGCGTCTGTTCTCAAGGGTATCGTGTAGGTGAGAAAGTCCTCGGAAATAAGGCCGTTCGCCACAGTGGGGATCTCAGCCGCAAGAATCAGTTCAATGCTCGCATCCGGTCTGATCCGGAAAAGCGGACTGAACATCGAGCGTATGACGGAGTCTTGGAAAAACATACCTGAGATCAAAATGGGATTCAGATGGTTGGGTTCCTGTGAAAGGGCAGCGACCATAATTTTCGGTTCCGTAGCGGACTCTCCTCTGCCGGACCCGCATGCACTGAGTAACGTGAGGGTGAAAATCAGCAAGATAGCACAGGTGGCCGTGTAGAGATACCGTCCCCTCCTCTTATGCGGCATGCAATTTCCCCTTTCCGATGTTCGGCTGAAGCAACTCGTTCTTTACGTAATGTTACTGTTATTGGAGTGCGGAAGTCAATAATCTACGAAACACTGTAGCGAAGATGGATGTTATATTGAAACCCCCTAATGCCTACTGAGATAAGCTTGGGCTAGACACAATGGAAGGGCCGGCCCCTCTACGGGTAAGCTGCTACTGGACAAAGTGGTAGCAAAAGCACTGGATACCACATTTCTCGGTTTAGACGTGCACAAGGAGACGATGGATATTGCTCTCACACGAGGTCGTTGGGGCAATATCAAGTCTCGCGGTAGGATCGTCAATACACCTGAGGCTTGTGGAAGCAGCTGAGAGCCTGGGCCCAAAGAAGGCATTGTTGGCGGATATGGCATAACACAGGCAGTTGAGCCGTCGAGGTGTTACCTGTGTTGTCGTGGCTCCATCGCTTGTGCCGCGTCGGCCAGGAGGCCGGACCGCCGTGATGCATGCTTACTGGTGCAGATGTTGCGAAGTGGAGATCTGCCGGTCGTCTGGGTTCCGGATGAAGCCCATGAAGCGCTCCGGGACCTGATCCGGGCACGGGAGGATGCCAAAACAGCACGGCACCGGTTGCGGCAGCAGTTGAGGAAGGTGCTGCTTCGCGTGGGGCATCATCCACCCTCGGGCGTCACGACATGGACGGTACGACATCAACGGTGGCTCAATGCGCTGAAATTCGAGCAACCTGCACAGCAAATGGTATTTGGCGAATACCGGAAGCGGTTACACGGAGAAACCGTCAAGGACATCTAACCGATATCCACTGGTCAGGGACTTCCGGGATCAGATGGGGCTTTCGGTTCACAGCGGCCTCGGTCCTTGCCGCTGGAGACTGGTTTGGAGTCCTAGGGTGGGCTGACCAGGAGTTCGGAGACGCAACTTTGGGATAGCGGCAAGCAATGGGTGAAGAGCGTATGCTTTGCAATCGAAGAACCCGGGACGTGCCGTTACAAGTGTAGCGGAAGGAAACTGGGCAATGGTAAAGGGGTATGATCGTTGCTGGTTTGATGCAGGAGTCCCGATCCATTATTGCTTGCCTATGGTGGCGGCGAACACGGCCTGCCCTTCCTGAACGGCACCACTTGCAGCTCCTCCACGGAACCACCAGGAGGAGCCGCGTGTCCGGCGCCGTAGTCCAGGGGTGAGGGGTAGCCCCGCCCCCTTACCTGAAGGTTGTCATTCCATGGCCTGCTTAACGAAGTCGAGGCAGTCCTGCACCGGAATCGCCGGGTAGATACGGATGTCATACACGTCATCCCAGGCACTGGTAATGCCCATCATGGCCTCGAAGCTGTCCGCCTCGAAAACGAAGATGCATTCGGGATCCGGGGTGTGAAGCAGGTACTCCGCCTTGACGGTAATGCCTTCAGGAATCGACCACTGCATCCTGCGGGTAGCCCGCTCAATCTCGGTGCCGCTTTTCACTTTCAACAGCCCAATGAACAGCATAGCTCGTTTCCCCCTTTGCTCGGGCAGAGGATCATCGCCACACGCGCACTGCGCTGAGCCTGGTAGATCCAACCCCCTTTCCAGGGTCATGGGCCTCCCTTCGGATCCCCTGGATGGAGATGTAGCGCAACACGGACCGCGGCAGAATACCCCTATTAGTTATTGCGTTGCGATTCACTTGTGTTATTCGGCATCAGCATCGCCATTCCTCCGGGAAATTCCCTTCTCAGTTTCACGAGTGGCTCCGCTCGTATGCACGCCCCATACGTCCGCCATCCTCCCGGTCGCGGCAAAGACCCAGGCGCATGTTCCCAGGTTTACACAAAGGCCCTCCTCACCTGAGGTCTCTGTATCTCGCCTTCCAATGAAGACAATCACTACCATCACACCGCCAAATCTGTCACAATAACGGGTGAATGCATCGCATCGCAGTCACACATTCAATGCATTTCGGGCCCAGCAGCAGGTCA
>SKXF01000212.1 GCA_007128555.1 Clostridia bacterium
CTTACAACTCGGACACAGGGTCACGGCGCGGCTGTAGCTGTCTCCATCACGTAAGACCCTGACCGCCCTCGATTCCTCGGTCTGTCCCTCGACACAGGTATCGCAGTACACGCGTTCATATTCCGGGCATTGTGCCCCACCCCGGTCCTCGGTCGGATCCGCGACTTTGAACCACTTAGCAGGCTGATTTGCGCTATGTAGGAGCGCGGTATCCTCTCCCGATAAGCATTGTTCCAGATACGTCAGTGGTGCCTGATTGTCGATGGCTGAATGTCGTCGTTGAGCATTGTAGTATTGCATGTGGTTGTCCATCACCGCTTTGAGGTCCTCCAGGGTAGATGAGGACTCCGTATACACCAGCTATGGCTGGCTCAGAACACGGTTGATTGGTTCGGGTGCTTCGGTCTCTTATTCGGAATCAGGGGCCAGGAATAACCCCTGGATCGAGTCCATGTGGGGCCGGATCAAAACCGAGATCGGATTACTGATTGATGGATGATGATATCCTCCAGGTTTATGCCACTGGCCTCAAAGGTTCGCCGGTCTGGCGCCAGCACTTAAACGCCAGTACCCGGTTTCGGCGGGGAGCTATGGCTTATCCAGCTGCCCCAGATATCGTTCAGGGAACGGGCCTGGTCCGGCATCTTTGGTTACATGCTGCAACAACGCTTGCTTCTGCCCTGGATCTGTCCCTCGACCCCCACTTCTTCCAGGGCCTTGATGAGCTCACTGGTGTAGTCCTCGCGTCTCCTCCGCAGGGGGATCTCCCGGATCAGCTGCTGGTCGTCTTCGGTGTGCAGGTGGGGTGGATCGTCCCAGCTGGGAGGGATTCTGCTGTTGGGTGCAGAAACTGTTGTCCCACAGCAGCATGGCTGGCCCTGTAGATTCCCAGCGACTGCCTCTTCTCGGCCCCCGGGGGCCGATTTCGAGGCGATCGGCCCTGGGATGGTCGTCAGCGCCCAGCCCCCGGGAGATCTGTTATCTGGCAGGGGTAGAGATTGGAGTGAATGACGTGAGCGAATGCCCAGTTATCGCAAGCGAGGAGCGTCGCCGGCAGTTCCCACTGACGGAGCATTACGCGTATTTTAACAGTGCAGCGACCGGGATTGTCCCGGTGAGGACTATTGAGGCCATGAAGGAACACTGGCAAACAGGGGCCCATCCTTACGGGCTGGGACTGGACGAACCTCCCCGGCTGAGCGAGGAACCTCGCGATCGCGTGGCCCGTTTCATCGGGGCCTCGCGCGAAGAGGTGAGTTTTGTCTCATCCACCACCCATGGTCTGAGCATTGCTGCGACCTCCTTCCCCCTCGGGCCCGGGGATGAGGTGTTGATCCCCGAGCGGGAGTTCCCGTCCGTGGTGTATCCGTTCTTGAACCAGGCTGAAGTGCGTGGGTTTGACGTTCGATTTGTCCCCTGGGAGGGGTTCGGCCCCAGCCTTGAGCAGCTCAGCTCTGCCATGTCGGAGCGGACCCGGATGCTGTGCATCAGCTGGGTTCAGTACCAGAATGGTCATACTCGAGACCTCCAGGCCCTGGGAAAACTGTGCAGAGAGCGCGACATCTTCCTGGTGGTGGATGCGATCCAGGGTCTGGGTGCCATCCCCCTCGATGTCGAGGGACTCGGGGTTGACTTGCTCACCGCAGGGACGTACAAGTGGTTGCTGTCCGGTCCTGGAAACGCCCTTCTGTATGTTCGGCGAGAACGAGTTGAGCACATGAGGCCCGCCTTCGCCGGGTACCTGGCGATGACCAGGGAAGTGGAGGATCCCTGCTACCAGCTTGAGTTTCGAAAGGGTGTAGAGCGCTTCAATCTCGGTTCAACCAATGACGCCGGAATCACCGCCCTGTTCCACTCCCTGGGCCTGATCGAGGAGCTGGGTATTGCCGAGATCAACGCCCATACCCGTTGCCTTTCCCGGAAGTTGCGGGAGGGGGCGATTGAGAGGGGCTACATCGTCAATACGCGTGAAGATGAGGTCTCGCCTATCGTTGCCGTGACCACAGGGGACCTCCAGAGGGACGAGGAACTGTTGGCCCACCTCCTGGCGAACGGAGTTTATACGTGCATAAGGGGGATGGGACTGCGGCTGGCGCCGCACTTCTACTGCAGTGATGATGACGTGCAGAGGGTGCTGGCGCTGCTGTAAGTCGATGAATCACGACAGAACCGTCCAGGAACTACGACGGAGTGTGTTAACCTGCAGTCGTTAGAGTGGGGCCAGCATGATAGCGTCTGTCTCATCGTGGTAAGCTGCGTGCAGCTTGGCATTTGCTTTAGGGTCACGTACAATGATAAATTAAGTCCTGGTACCCTGTTTCAATATTCACCATGGTGCCTGGACAGTATGCGTTGAGCGGTATGAACCGCACCTTGTATCAGAAAGGAGACCAACTTATGGGATGGTTTAGGGCTTTATCCCGAAGCCGCAGGCTGATTCTGTCACTCGCGGTTGTCCTTGGCCTCATCCTGGTTGCAGGCTTTGGATGCGGCGACCCGGACCAGGCGGATCCCCCGGGCGAGGACGACCCCGAGCCGGGTGATTCTGAGGCTGATCGGTATGGAGGTACTGCGGTTTTGCGCATCCAGGGTGAGATCGCTACCTTGAATCCCTTCTTCGGCGGGGATACGATCATTGGCCAGGTGGGTGCCTTCACGGCCGAGCGCCTTGTCATGTTGAACGCGGACAGCGAATACGAGGGACAGCTCGCAACGGACTGGTCCGTGAGCGAGGATGGCCTCGAGTATACCTTCAACCTGAGGGATGACGTGACCTGGCATGACGGTGAGCATTTCACAGCAGACGACGTTATTTTCAGCTTCGAGCTCCTGATGAACCCGGAAGCGGCCGTGCCGGCCCGTTCGAACTTCCTGATCGCCGGGGAACCCATCGAGATGGAGAAGGTGGATGACTATACGGTGAAGATGATCGTGCCGGAGCTCTTCGCACCGGTGCTGACCAGCGTTGCGCGTTTGCCTGTCGCACCGAAGCATATTGTGCAGGATGTCAACCCCAGCGATCTCGACACGTCTGACTGGGGAGAGGAGCCGATTCACACCGGTCCCTTCAAGTTCGACGAGTACCGCGCAGGCGAGTACATCAGGCTGGTCCGCCACGACGATTACTGGGGGGGCAAGCCCTACCTGGAGGAAGTCGTGCTTCGCATCATTCCCGATATGAGTGCCACCACGGTCGCTCTCGAGAGTGACCAGGTGTATTTCTCGGATGTTCCCCCGGACGTATTCCAGCGGCTGGAGCAGGAGGGGACGCTGCACACCTTCAGCGCTACCAGTGGCAACGTGCAGTTCTTGAGCATGAACAACCTGGTGTGGCCTTTCACGGATGTGCGAGTGCGCAAGGCCATCAATCACGTTATCAATCGGGAGGCCATTGCCCAGCACGCTTTCCTTGGCTACGCTCAGCCGGCGGAGAACTTCATGGTGCCGACGGACATGTACTACAACGAAGATGTCATCGTACGCTACGAGTTCGATCCCGACCGTGCCAGGGAACTGCTGGAGGAGGCCGGTTTTGAGCCTGGTTCTGACGGAATCATGGTCAGGGACGGACAGAAACTGGAGTTCGAGCTGATCATCACCCAGGGCAATGCTCAGCGTGAGCAGGCAGCCCTGATCATCCAGTCGGACTTCGAGGAGGCCGGTATCAGCGTGGTCCCCCGTACCATGGAGTGGAGCGCCCAGGTCGGCATTTTGACGGCCGGGATCGATCCGCCCGAGTACGAGACCATGATCATGGGCAACACCCTCGGTCCGGATCCCGATCGCTATCATGCGGTGTATGGACCCTCGCAGTACCTCGTAGGGTTTAATTATCTCGCGTACCTCAGCGATGAGGTTGAGGACCTGTTTCAGCTCGGGCGGGTTACGGTCGAGGAGGACGAGCGCCAGGCCATCTACGAGGATCTGCAGCGCATCATCACGGATGATGCCCCCGTGGGCTGGCTCTGGTATGCGGAAACCCTCTATGCTTATTCACCCAAGCTGGGGGTTGAGGAGGCAGGCCTGACCGGCCAGGCACACATTCGGTTCCTGAACCCGGCAGGACTGTACATCAAGGACTGAGTTGGACAACCGGGCGGGACGGCATGTTGTTCCGCCCTTTTCACAGGAGAAGGAGGTGATCTGGCTTGCAGATGTTCCTCTTGCGCCGAGTGGTGACCCTGGTACCTCTCTTGATTGGAGTGACCTTCATTTCCTTTTTGATCATGAACCTGTCGCCAGGGGATCCGACCGCGATCTACATTGATCCGTCCATGGGTGAGCATACGCAGGAGATGCGCGAGGCGGTCCAGAGGAGCCTGGGGTTGGATCGACCTCTGCCCGTCCGGTATGCCCTGTGGCTGGGCAGGCTGGTGGCAGGAGATCTTGGCTATTCCTTTGTCAGTAGGAGACCGGTGACCAGGGAGATCAGCTCCCGGATTATGAACACCGTCCTTCTCGCCTCGGCATCGCTGGGGGTGGCGTTGCTCCTGGGTGTGATCATCGGTGTCTATTCTGCTTTGAACCAGTATAAGCTGTCCGATTACGTGGTGACGGTACTGGCCTTTATTGGCCTGTCCATGCCGAATTTCTGGTTCGCCATGGTGATGATCCTGGTCTTCACCGGCAGCCTGGGATGGTTGCCGTCGGTCGGCATGATGGATGTGCACGTCGGGCCGAGCATTCTGGACAGGACATTCAGCATTTTGCAGCACCTGATCATGCCGACGCTGGTGCTGTCCCTGGCCCACATGGCCACCTGGACCCGGTACCAGAGGTCCTCCATGCTCGAGGTGATCCGGCAGGACTACATCCGGACTGCGCGGGCCAAGGGGCTGTCAGAGCGGGTGGTCATATACCGTCATGCCCTTCGCAATGCGGCCATACCGGTCATCACCCTCCTGGGGATGTCTCTGCCGGCCCTGATCAGCGGTTCTTTCATCGTGGAAACGGTCTTTGCCTGGCCGGGCATGGGACGGTTGGGCGTCGGCGCTGTCTTCAGTCGCGATTACCCGGTTGTGATGGGAGTGACCCTGTTTTCGTCCCTGATGGTCACGGGGGGAAACCTGCTGGCAGATGTGATGTATGCGGTGGTCGATCCCAGAATCCGGTACAAG
>SKXF01000283.1 GCA_007128555.1 Clostridia bacterium
AAAACCCGGGATGGTATTGATCTCATTGAGGACAATCCGGTCGTCTCCTTCCTGGTAAAAGAAATCGACTCGAGCCATTCCTCGCGCGTCCACGGCGCCGAAAGCGAGTTCGGCAATCGCCCGGGTCTGCTCGGCCACCTCCTCGGGCACCTGGGCCGGGATCACCAGCTGCGTATCCTCTGCGAAGTACTTCGCATTATAATCATAAAAGCACCCCGATGCGATGATTTCGCCGGGACCCGCCACACGCAAATCCGTGTTTCCCAGGACACTGCATTCCAGTTCCCGGGCCCCGAGCACGGCGGACTCAATCAACACCTTCGAATCGTGTGAAGCCGCTGCTCGCAGCGCCCTGGGCAGGTCCTCTGCCCGGTTCACCCGGTAAACCCCCACGCTCGAACCCAGGCATGCTGGCTTAACAAAACAGGGCAGCCCCAATGCTTTCTCCGTCTCCGTGACAATCCGCTGCTCATCCTCGACGATCTCATCCATCCGATAGGCGAGGAAATCCGTCACCGGCAACCCGGCAGCCATAAACAAATTCTTCATGATCTCCTTGTCCATTGCCGCTCCCGATGCCGCTGCGCCACTACCAACATAGGGAATCCCCAGGAGATCGAGGGTGCCCTGCACCCGTCCATCCTCACCGTAAGGTCCGTGCAACACGGGGAAGACGACATCCACGTCCAGGCGCCTGTTCTGGGGCCCAACCAGGATACCTCCACCTGGGCCCGGATCCAACCTGACCCGCCCCTGCGGTCGGGGTCCGTCGGGGATTCCTCTCTGCATCCATTCCTCGGGATCCTCAGCCAGGTACCAGGCGCCAGCCCGGGTGATACCAATGGGAATCACGTTGTAACGGTCCGGATTCAGTGCCCCCCATATCGACCGGACTGACATCAAGGAAACGTCGTGTTCCTCCGATAATCCTCCGAAGAGAATCGCGAGGTCTTTCCTACCACCTGTGTTCACCCAGCCACCTCCCAGCAACTTCGCTGCCTCTATGTCATAGTATTACTCAGAAACCGAATTGAAACCTCCTGAACCGATGGGGACCGCCAGGCATCCCTCCTGCGCGGCATCCACCACCTGTACACGAAGGATCTGTCCCACCCGGAACGCCCCATCCGGCGCCAGGACCCACGTGGGAACATAATTGCCGGTATAACCGTAGTAATGGGTCCATCCCCTCGGACCGGCAACAAAGGGGTGGTCGTTCCGCTGATCTTCCACCAGCACCTCGGCTGATTGGTCTACCTGCTCCTGGTGAAAGGCTGCCGCTGAATCGCGGGCCAACTCAAGAACGTCATCCCGCCGACGCCTGATGACCTCCGGGGGAACCTGGTCATCCATGCGTGCGGCCCGGGTTCCGGGCCGCACGGAAAAGGGAAATGCGTGGATGCGGGAAAATCGGATCTTCCGGGCAAAATCCAGGGTCCGGCTGTGATCCTCTTCCTCTTCACCGGGGAACCCCACCATGACGTCGGTGCTCAAACCCAGGTCCGGCATGTGCCCCCGGGCCTGGTCCACGAGCTCACAATACTGCGAAGGAGTGTAGCGGCGGCCCATCCGCTCGAGGGTCCGACCGGTCCCGCTCTGCAATGGAAGATGCAGATGCCTGGCCATGCGGGAACTGGATGCCATCACCTCAAACAACCGGTCGTCCAGGTCCATGGGTTCAACGGAGCTGAGCCGTAAGCGCCACCGGCCCGGAATCCGCAGCAGGCGCTCCAGCAAACCCGGGAGACTCTCGTCGATATCCGGGCAACGCTCGTAGGCACCCAGGTGGATTCCCGTCAACACGACCTCGCGAAAACCTCCGTCGACCAGGCGCGTAACCTCGGCAACGATCTCTTTGGGAGGTCGACCGCGAACAGGTCCCCGCAGATAGGGAATAAGGCAGTACGCGCAAAACTCGTCACAGCCCTCCTGGACCTTGACCAGGGCCCGGCTATGTCCCGAATAGGAGGAAACTCGAGGCGAGTCGTAGGTCGAAAGCCTCTGCGACCACGGATCCACCACCTGCTTCCGGGGCACGTCGCCCTTCTGCAGCAATGCGAGGACGGAATCCACCATGTCACCTGTCTGTCCAACCCCAAGCAAGAGATCTGCCGGAAGATTCTCGAGCCTGTCGGCCCCCTTCTCCCCGGAGCGAGTGGCCTCGGCCTGGGGATAACAGCCTGCAAGTACAACGACGGCCGTCTCGTTCATCCTGCGGGCACGGCGGGTCATCTGACGAGACCGGGCTGCAGCGCCCCCTGTCACGGCGCAGCTGACGACCACGTACACGTCCGCGACCTCGTCGAAACCGACAGATTCGAAACCCCGCCGCAAGAACTCCTCGCGCAGGGCCTGGGCATCATACTGATTCACTTTGCACCCGAGCGTCAAAAATGCGATCCTACGTCCCACGTCGTACCCCCGATCGCATCACGATGGACGCCGGCAGACGAGGGCTCTCCAGTCGCCCTCGGACAGTTCCCTGTCCACCTGCCAGCCGTCGGATCCAAAGATCTCGGCCACCCTCTCACACAGGTCACGGTAGAGCCCGGAAAGAATCAAGACCCCACCGGGTCCTGTCGCGCCTCTGAGGCTTTCAGCGCGTGACAAGATCATCGGGGCCGTCAGATTGGCGATCACGAGGGGAAACGACGAAGGCCAGGGGCCATCACCGAGACAGGCGGCGTCAGAGCAGGCCACCCTGAGGCGCCCTGAGACATCATTGTGTTCTGCATTGCACCGGGTAGATCTCACAGCCGCCGGATCAATGTCGCAGGCATAGACCGTATCAACACCCAGTTTCAGTGTGGCAATCGCCAGCACGCCTGTGCCGCACCCCACGTCCAGGGCCGTTGTGACATCTTTGCCCCGGATAGCATCAATGGCAGCTCGCAGGGCCAACCGGGTACTTTCATGGTATCCGGTACCAAAGGCGAGGCCGGGCTCAATCACCACTTCGGCCACGCCATCGGGAGCCTCACCGGCGTGCCAGGGCGGAACCACCCAGACCGGGCCCACCCTGACTGGCTTCATGCCCGCCCGGACCCGATCAACCCAGTCCAGGGCCGAAACCTGCTGGATCTGCACCCTTACATCTCCCGTGAGGGCCGATAATCGCTTCATAGTCCGGGCGAAGAGGGCCTCCTTCTCGTCTGCGTCAACCGGCTGGTAGAAAAGGAGCACGGACCTGCCACCTGCACCGGTGCGCTGTTCAAATCCGGCAGGTGACAGGTCCGACATACACGCGACCGCCGAGTCCCCAAGATCCCCCGGTATGGAAACCGCGACCTCCCATAGATCATCCATCCTTCGCACCCTTAAACGCCCTCCGCACTCGCTTGATGAAACCCTCGTCCGGCACATCTAGGGTCTCTCCCCGGGAGGACGCAAATTCCATCAACAAGTTCTTCTCCTGGTCCGAGAGGTCGGTCGGGATCGACACCCTGAAGGTCAACACGTGATTGCCGCGGCCGTAGCCCTGTACGTAGGGAATACCCTTATCCCGCAGCGTCATGGTGTCTCCGTTCTGGGTGCCCGGCTTCACCGTGATGTCCTGGGTGCCGTCCAGGGTCTCGACCTCCCTCTTACCTCCGAGGCAGGCCTCCACCATGCTGATCGTGATCTCACTGTGCACGTCGTTTCCCCGGCGGACGAACTCAGGGTGCGGCTTGACCCGGATACGGATGTACAGATCACCATTGGGGCCTCCCAGTCCTCCCATCTCGCCCTCACCGGACACCCGCAGGCGCATTCCGTCCTCCACCCCTGCGGGAATACTGACCTCGATCCTGCGCTTCCGCTGGGTCCTGCCCCGACCCCGGCACTCGGGACACAAATCCTCGATGATCTTCCCCTGTCCATGGCACCGGGGGCAGGTGCTACTGGTCACGAACTGACCGAAAGGGGTGTTCCGGGAAGCGTTCACCCGGCCAGAGCCCTCGCACTGCGAGCAGGTCTTCGGGCTGCTTCCTGGGCTGGCTCCGCTCCCGTCACAGGTCGGGCAGTTTTCGGCGCGGGCAACTTCCACTTCGCGGTCAACGCCAAAAGCAGCCGTGGAAAAATCCAGGGTCACTGCGATCTCGACGTCACGTCCCCGGGTGGGCCTGCGCCCCCGCCCCTGGCCCCTACCTCCACCACCGAAGAAGGCATCGAAAATGTCACCAAGATCGCCGAACCCACCAAAATCTGAAGGGTCAAACCCCCCACCAAAGCCCTGGGCCCCGGCGCTCCCGAACTGGTCGTAAGCACTTCTTTTCTCGGGGTTGCTCAGGGTCTGATAGGCTTCATTGATCTGCTTGAACCGGCTCTCAGCCTCGGGGTCGCCGGGATTGGCATCGGGGTGATGCTTCCTGGCCAGCCTGCGATAGGCCGACTTGATATCCTTTTCCGATGCATCCCGGGAGACCCCGAGAACTTCGTAATAGTCTTTACCATCTGGCAATACAGGTCACTCCCCGGTGTTCATACCGTCATTCCTTGACCTCGAAATCAGCATCCACACTGTCGTCAGCGCCTGTCTCAAAACCTTCGGGATCCGTACCGGAAGGCGGTGTCTCATAGGCGGCGGCGCCCATTTCCTGCAGGGCATCCGTGAGGCTTTCCGTGACGGATTTTATCCGGTCAACCTCGGCTTCTGCATCATCGAGGACCTCGCGCACTTCAGTAACCCGCTCCCGCACCTTCTCCATGAGGCTCGCATCTGCCTTGTCCTCGAGGCTCTTCAGGGTCCGTTCGGCGGTGCTGACAGCGGTGTCGGCCTCATTACGGGCATCTACCAGGGCCTTCGCCTTCCGGTCCTGCTCCTCGTACTCCTCGGCTTCGTGGAGCATGCGTTCAATCTCCTCGTCGCTGAGACCACTCGAGGACTTGATGGTGATCTTCTGCTCTTTGCCGGTGGCCTTATCCGTCGCCGACACATTGACGATGCCGTTAGCGTCGATGTCAAAACTAACTTCGATCTGCGGTATTCCCCTGGGCGCAGGGGGAATGCCATCAAGCATGAACCTTCCCAGGGTCCTGTTGTCCCGGGCCATGGGACGCTCGCCCTGCAGCACATGAACTTCAACCTGGGTCTGATTGTCCGCAGCGGTG
>SKXF01000005.1 GCA_007128555.1 Clostridia bacterium
AGGACGTTCAGTCCTCCGTTGGGCCCCTCCGTGCCCATGCCTCCCTTCGGATTCTTGACCGTAACCCCAGGTTCCACGTGGTCAGCCGCCCATGTAAGGGCCGAGTCGCCCACGCGGACATTGTAGGTTATGCCCCCTGTGCTGGGCACGACCACCGGTACTCCATCAAAAGAGACACGGTAGGGGCTCCTCTGGTAGCTTGGATGCACGATTTCCCCCGTGACGGATAGTTTCACCAGATCTTCTATGTTGGCTCTCACCGGCACACCTCCTTTAGACCTCTCACTCGGACTTCGACAATCGCTGTGAAATCCCTTCGTTCTCCAGGTACCGGTCGAATCGCGGCCTGGAGCCGGGGAGCCACGATTCTGGTACCATCCCACTGAGACCTTCAAAGCCACCTGGGGACGTATTTCACCGGGTACTCCGCTGCCAGGGCAGGGTACGGCCCGTCACACGGGACATGACACCGCTCTCATTGAAGACTCTCCAGGCACAAAGTGCCTCAACGAGAAAACGAAAGAGGCTATGCAGAATGCGCAAGCAAGTGCCACCCTCATCTGCCGGGTGATCCCTCATCCTCATGAACCAGCACCTTATCCGGATTGGATCCGGGCGGTTGCCAGGCTTCATCGGGCCAGTGCCTGTACCTGATCTCAATAAGGGCGGAATCGCGCTTCGATTTGGATTTGCTGGCCAGTTTGCAGAACAGAAACCTGTCAGGCGGAGACAAGGTGAGCGGCGCTATTCAGCTTGGACTGGTTCGACACATACCCTCGGGGATCTTTCAAGCCCTCAACCCACCTCGTACTCCACCGGCCAGATCACCAGGCCCATGGGACGCTGTCCCGTTTCCACCTCACGACAATAAGCCGCGATGGATGCCTCGCCCTCGTCGAGAATCCGGATCATCGCCGCATCCCAGGGCTCAAGCACCTCGGAAAAGGGCACCTGTAGCATGGAACCGGCGCCCTCGCTGCGAGGATGAAGGGGCAAACAGAGCATCTCGCCCCCCTCCTCGACCCTTGCGCTCAGGTGGCCAAGAAGCGCCGTGGTCGACGGTGCATCCCGTGAGAGCAGCATCCGCACCCCATCAGAACCATACCGAACGTAGCCTATCAGCTGTTCTGCCGCAAATACGCAGCATGAACGAACCTGCTTGCTGGGGCTGATCCAGTCGAGCACGGATCGGCCGGGGATCATCGCCAGGTCCACATCGGCAAACCATTGGTTCCACATGCGCCTGAGCGCCGAAAGGTCATCCGGACCAACGCGTCGTTCTTCCAGGGGAGTCCCCCTCCCGGGCAGGTCCGCCCGGCGAATCTGCACCTCGCAGGTTCCAAACATTCCGCGTCGGTATCCGAAGCGCGGGTAGTAGCCGGGGTGCCCTAGCAGGATCACCACCTGGTGGCCGAGACTCCTGGCCAACCGATGGGCGTGACAGATCATCCTGCCACCAATACCTCGGCCCTGGAAGGGAGGCACCACCCCTATAGGTCCGAGCACCACCGCTCTCACCGGCGTCCCTCGGATCAGCAGCTGACGCGGGACCAGGAGGATATGCCCCACGATGCGGCCCTCGCACTCCGCCACGAGGGAAAGATCCGGGTCGAAGTCAGGATGTCTCCGGTGCAGGTCCACCAGGATCACCTCGGAGATATCCATCTGCTCGTCAAAGGCCGCTGCATGGACCTCAGCGATGACCGGGAAATCCCTGTCATCCGCTCTGCGAATTTTCATCGGCGCATGACCTCGCTTACCAGGTCGAGACGATAGCAAGGGACAGATAGGGACGCTGTCCCTGTAACGGCACCCCCGGGCTCGCACTCATGAGCCCCACAGCTCATTCATCGTACCATGCACGGCCCTCTCACTCGCTCCCGTCAACTGCGAGAAAACCCTTACCCCCGAGAGCTGCCTCCGCCCGCTTGAGATCATCCACACGGTCAAACTCCACCGTATGCAGATGCACTCCCTCGGTCAGCGACGAGAGAAGGGGAGCCCCGGTCTTCTGGAGCTGGTTCATGAACTGGCTCACGTCTTCGCGGGATTTCAACATCAATGAACCGACCAGGTCACCATACAGCGGGTGCTCCACGATCACATCGATCACCCGCAATCCATGGTCCACGAAGGTGTTCAGCTCGTCCTGGGTGGATTGGGGAGGGTGCTTCACCGCGACCCTGGCCCGGTGAGGTCTCTGGGTCGGCTCACGCACCATCATGTATCCCTGGGGCGTCGCGAGGATGTCGTTCCCCGCAGCTCTCAGCACAGCCACGTCCTGAACGATGACCTGCCGGCTGACCCCAAGCTCCCTGGACAGCTCCGCTCCGGTAAGGGGTTCATCGCTGCCTTCCAGGATCCTCAATATGCGCCGCCTGCGCTTCATTGAGATCGCCCCTTGAACAGGGAAAACATGCGGTCGAGGGCAAGACTGGCATCTCGAGCCGTTGCTGAAGGCACCTCGATCCGGTTTGGGATCCGGCCCTGCTGCAGTTCCTCCAGGACCCACAGAAGGTTGCGGGGCGTGATCAGATCCATGTCGGCGCAGATGCTTCCCCCGTGCTTCAAAGAGACGACCGTCCGGTCTGGGTGCTCAAGGGCAAGACGCTCAACCAACTTCTCCTCGGTTCCCACCGCCCAGCAGCTGCCAGGACAGGACCCGGAGACCTGGTTGATGATGAAATCGGTCGAGCCCTCCTCATCGGCACCCTGTACCACCTCCCGGGAACACTCCGGATGCACCACGATCCTCACACCCGGGTGCCGCCTTCGCACCGAACCGGTCATATCCGGCGAAAACTCCGCGTGAACGGGACAGTATCCGTCCCACAGGACCAGGCGTGGGTTGTCTAACTCAGAGACCGGGGCCCCCTCCCCCCTCCGCCACATGGCCATCTCCTCCGGCTGCACCCCCAGGGTATGGCCCGTGTTGCGCCCGAGATGTTGGTCAGGAAGAAACAGCACGTGTTGCCCCTGCTCAAGGGCCCACGCCATGACCTCCTTCGCCGAGGAAGAGGTGCAACAGGCTCCGCCCCTTGCACCGCAGAAGGCCTTGATATCCGCAGAGGAGTTCACATAGGTCAGGGGAACAATGTCCCCGTCGAGATGATCAGTGAGGTAGTCCCAGCATTGCCTCACCTCCTCAGCCGTCGCCATGTCAGCCATGGGACAGCCCGCTTCCAGGTGCGGAAGGATCACACTCTGGTCCTTTTCCGTGAGAATGTCGGCGGTCTCGGCCATGAAATGGACACCCAGGAAAACCACGTAGCGAGCATCGGACTGACGGGAAGCCATCTTTGACAGCTGCAGCGAATCGCCCCTGTGATCGGCGAATTTCAGGACCCGATCCTGCTGGTAGTGGTGACCCAGTATGACCAGATCGGAACCCAGTTTCTCCCTGGCATCCTGAATCGCTGCGTCAACGTCCCCTTCTTTCGGGACGTTTTCTTGATCCGGCATCAATCGTCGCACGAAAATACCTCCCCCAGAATTGGATCACGACAGGTTGAGACTCATGTCCAGGCTCCCATAGGAGTGAGTGAGAAAACCCACAGACAGGATATCCACGCCGGTCCGGGCCACATCGGAAACGGTCTCGGCAGTGATCCCACCCGAGGCTTCCACGACCGCCCGGCCGCCGATCATTGACACGGCCTCTCGCATCATATCCAGGTCCATATTGTCTAGTAGGATCGCATCCGCTGCACAATCCAGGGCCTCCTGGACCTCGGCGAGATCCGTCACCTCCACCTCGATCACCACCATGTGGCCGGCCCGAGCCCGAACACGCGCCACGGCCTCAGCGATACCACCCGCAGCACGCAGGTGATTTTCTTTCAGAAGCACCCCATCATCAAGGCCCAGCCGGTGATTGAAACCGCCACCGACCCTGACCGCATACTTCTCCAGAAGCCTCAGCCCCGGGGTGGTCTTGCGGGTGTCAACCACCCGAACACCGAAGGGACGGACAGCCTCGACCAGTTCAGCGGTCTGGGTGGCAATCCCCGACATCCTCTGAAGAAAGTTCAGTGCCACTCGCTCCCCGCCCAGGATCACCCGCGTGAGGCCTTCAACGGCGGCAATGGCCTGGCCAGCGGATACCCTGTCCCCCTCCGCCACGTCTGTAAGGAAGCGGGTCTCGGGGTTGAGAAGGCGGAACACGTTCTCGGCAACGGGCAGCCCGCAAACCACCCCGGGCGCCTTCGCCGTGATCACGCCGGAGGCCATGGCAGACTCTGACACAATCGACTCGGTGCTCACATCGCCCCAACCGACATCCTCCAGAAGCGCCCTCCTCACAATCTCCTCCAACATAAGAGGGTTCACGGACCGTCTCCTCTCCGCAAATCCATCACAAATTACCGTATTCATTGTGTTGACTTGATCGGTGCATTGTCAAGTGTAAAGGGGGTTGTGAAACACGGAACAAGTTCGGTACCCAGGTAGCGCAGGATCGTGTGTGCAGAATCATAACGTCCCGGGCTCCAGGGGGCGTCGAAAGCTTGAACGGGGAACCGTGAGGGAGCTGTCTCAAGGGGGACCGCCTGGTCCAGGCCTTGCTCGGCTGTACCCGCTGTCACGATCGGGGCTCTTCGGTGAACACCTCGCTCCCGGGGCGACCTAGAAGGAAACTCAGTGGAACGGTCAGGAGCAGTGCCCCCGCCATCACGTTGAACATCGGGTACAACCCAATCCGGTCACCCAGCACCCCGTACAGCAGCGGAGCCAATCCCGAGGCCGCCAACGTCACGGTATAGTAAATCGCGAAACCCCGGCTTCGCCGGGCCTCGGTCGTGACCCTGGGCACCAACGCATACAGCACGGAAGACGTTCCGTTGAGAAAGACCCCCAGGAAGATCAGGGCCCCGCCGACCCATCTGCCATCACTGTGAAGGAAAGCGAGGATGCCGAGCGCAGTCAACACCTCCGTCACAATCACCATGTTGCGCTTGCCCAGGGCATCGCTCATGGGACCGCACACCAGCTTCCCAGCAGCTCCACCCGCAGCGAGTAGGCCGAAGAACCCACCCAGGGAAGCCATGGAGAAGCCCTTGTCCACGAGCACAAAGGAGGCAAACACCACCAC
>SKXF01000141.1 GCA_007128555.1 Clostridia bacterium
GAAATGCTGGATGCCGGGGTCAATGTGGCCGTCGGGACCGATGGCTCGGGGCCGGACCGGACCTTCTGTCTTTTCAAGGACATGCGCACCGCGGCGATTATCCACCGCATACGAAGCCGGGACGATCGGATCCTGCCGCCGGGCAAACTGCTCGAGATGGTCACCATCGATGCCGCGCGGGCGATCGGCATGGAGAAGCGGATTGGATCCCTCGAGGTGGGCAAGAAGGCCGATGTGATCATCATCAACACCAGGCAGCCCCACCAGCATCCCCTGGCCATGCCGGTGCATCGGCTGGTGTATGTGACGTCGGGCCAGGACGTAGCCACGGTGATCGTGGACGGCGAGATCCTGATGCGCAATCGCCAGGTGATCCCCGCGGACGAAGACGAAGTGTTGGCCGATGCTCAGCGTGAGTTCGTGGCTATGCTGGATCGATCGGGATTCGAGGATGAACTGAAGATTCCAGAGGGTTTCTGGGGCCAGCCGCGTTATTGAAGCATGACGGGGATATCACAATGGGGCCATCTCCCCTGCAGGGGTATCCTTCCCGACGTTGCCCCACGAACGAGCTCGGTGGGGCATGGGGTTGGCTGGGGAAAGGGATGTTGAGGCGGAAGGCCGTGACAAAGGGGCCTTCCGCCTTGCGAGCCTGAGCCTACTCTTTCGGTACTTCCATGACATGTGTGCCGGCAAACTTGTCGCCCAGGCGATCGCCGCTGCTGTTGAAGAGCACCATCAGCAGCTCGATCAGTGCCGGTATGCCACTGATCACCGCCACAATGAGGCCGATGATGGCCGTGGCCAAAAAGGCCACGCCCGACATGGCTCCAATGTACGGAGCGAACTCGGGCGGGACCATTCCCGTGCTGACACCCTGTGTTATCGCATTGCCGATGCCACGCATAATGGGTGATAGGATGATTCCAATCAGTGAACCTATGGCCAGGGTGGAGTTGCGCTTGATGGAGGCAACGAGATCGATGTGCCCCTCACCTGAAACGGGCGTTACCTCGAGGCCCATCAGGTGCTTTCCCAGGCTCCGGTTCTTGAAGTCTTCGTTCTTTGTTATCTCGTAGACGATGGCATCCCTGGTAAGTATGTAGATGAGTCCCAAGATGCTCCCAATGAAGGGGAGAATGCCCACCACGAAGAACACAGCGTAATCGATAAGACTTGCAACGAGCCTCTTGCCAAGATTCGCCTTTTCCATCGGTATCTCTCCATTTCTTACTGGGATGCGGTGGCCACAGCCACTCACGTATGTCGCTTCCGTGCTCCGCACCTTCTCCAGATGTCTACCTTGCGTCTGTAGGTTCTGTCACATCGACGCCGGCAGCTTGCTCCATGATATACAGAGATTCCCCCGAAATGGAAATACAATAAGTAGAAAATGTGGGTCCTTTGCCATGTTCTGACCGATGTTCACCCCGTCTATCGTATCGACGGCTAAGGTGGCGTTCATTAGCCCGGGGTTGCCCCACCTGGGAGGGACATTGCCTGATCCTTCGGGCAGGAATCGGATGGTGTGTGTCCAATCAATGGAGTGCGAAGCGCTGTGCGAAATCACATCATCGCAGTGGGTTGGTGTCTATCGTGGGAGCGATCACGAGGATCATCATGGTGTTGGCCATCATTGCGGCCCTTGTTTGCCTGGTGCTCAGACGGTTGAGGGGCAGATCTTTCGCCCGTATCGATAGCATGAGGGAACAATATCGATCCATGCTTCGAATGCCTGACCACATGGCCGATGAGGTGATCGCGGCACACCTGGCGGCTCCGGATCAAGCATCCGAATCGCTCCGAGGAGTGGTACTTCGAGAAGATGTTGTATGATCTTCAGCGAGACCGGAGATAATGCCGCCTGGTATCGCTGTGGGCACGGAGCAGGCCATAGCTCCCGGTGAGAATGGGATCCTGTGGGTATCGACACCTGCCAGCCGGACCCTGGTCAGGGGCATGTCCCTCGCAGTTTGAGGTGGCTTGCTCACGCTTCTTCTTACCCCGCTAACCAATACCAAAATGATCCAGGAGGAGGGTTTCCATGACGGTCAGGTGCGGAATCTGCCCGGTGTGTGGTTCGCCCCACCTACTCCATACCGTGCACCTCCAAGCACGCAGGTGAGCGTTGTGCTGGTGCAGATCGATGACAGCGAGGCGCTGAACGCCTTTGATTTTGCTCTGCACATGTTGTGTGTGTGGGTTTGTGGCGCAATGATCCTGGGGGCTATGCGATCGATCTCCTCGCAGGTACCGATGAACGGCGCCTGGCGATCGACGGGGGCGCGTTCCCCCTGACCTCACCCCCTGTGGGTTCATGGGCCCGACCGGTGCGTCTGCGCGGACGATCATGCCAGGGGCTTTCGCCGAACAGGTGGTACACGGATCAGCGTATCATGGGCGTGTTGATGGATCTCAACGGTCGCCGACCGGGTTTTCAATGCGGCAGCTGATCGATGAACTCCCGCCAGTGATGTATGATGGCGCAGGGGGGGTCCTGGGGCACCGCCTCGCCGGCGTGATTGTACCAGACCGCCGTCATACCTGCAGACTGCGCTCCCAATATATCGGCAGCGAATGAATCTCCCACGAACCAGGTCCGCTGGGCAGATACTCCGAGGCTTGCGGCAGCGGCTCTGAACACACCCGCGTAGGGTTTCCTCACGCCCATATCGGCACTGCTTAACACCGAAGTGAACAGGTGTCCAACGGAGTGCTGGTGCAGCCCATGCAGGAGGGTCTGTCCTGAGAAGGCGTTGTTGCTGAGAACGCCGCGGGGGATCTGTCTCTTCTCCAGTTCCTCCAGGACTTCCCTGGCTCCATCTTCAAGGCCCTCCACGGCATAGGTCAGGTCGAAGATTTTTCGTTCTATTTTGGGCCCTATGTTGACATCATATCCAAACTCGGAGCAAAGGAAGCGGCACAGGTGCTGAATGCTCAGTTCGAAACCCGAGTCCCTGGAGCGGCTGTATAGATCCTGCGACAGCCTGTCGCACCGCTCAAGCATCGTTTCTATGCCGACATCGGACATCCTGTATTCATCGATGAGCAGGCGGAGGGCCGGCTCCATGTTCAATGTGGTTCCCCGAAAAATCGTATGATCCAGGTCAAATAGAACACCATCCGGATGCATGTTTGCCTCCTCCTTCGATTTCCTATGTGTTGCCACATTCCACGTCCTCGGTGTGGGCACCTCCTTTATGGGAGCGAGGTCGCCAGATCGGTGTCCACCGGTCATGGGCTCTCTGGGGATTCTCCAGGCACCCGGCATCATTCCCTGGGCAGACGGTAGCCCCGTCAGCGGCCACCGTTGGGCAATTGGCTGCACCGTTCAAGATCGCAGTCTGGCCGTCGCCATTCGCAGCGTCGCCCTGTTCGTCTTTAATGAGGGAATGGACACGAGACCGATCGGACACTTACTCGGCGCTGGCCTCGTCTGGTGCGCCCGTCCCAGGGTTGGTCTGAAGCGATGGCCAGGACTGGATGTGGATGTCCCTTTGGGGGAAGGGAATGCTGATTCCATGTTTCATGAGGTTCTTGTAGATCTTGCAGTTCACATCGCTGGTGATCAGGCCTCTTCGATGAAGCCGCAGCTCGGTCCACACCCGGACTTCCAGTTCCAGGGCATTGTTTCCGAAGGATAGGAAGCGGGCACTGGGGGCGGGGTCTTCCAGGACTTCGGGCACCTGTCGCGCAGCTTCCTCGAGCACGCTCATGACCAGGTCAATATCTGTTCCATAGGCGACACCGACCGGGATCCTGAAGCGGATGAGATTGTCAGCCTGGCTCCAGTTGATGACCTGCCCGGATATGAACTCGGAGTTCGGGACGATGATGTCGATGTTGTCGTTGGTATTCACCGTGGTACTCCGGGCAGAGATTTTCGTGATCTTGCCCTGTGCTCCGGCGACCTCGATGCGGTCTCCGACCTTGATCGGACGTTCAACGAGGATGATCAGTCCCGACACGAAGTTGTTGACGATGTTCTGGAGTCCAAATCCAATACCAATACTCAGGGCTCCAGCAATCACCGCCAGGGTGCTCAGGTCGATGCCCGCCACATCCAGTGCGATCACCGTTCCCAGGGCCAGGACCAGGTAGCTGGTTGCAGTGGCCAGGGCCTCCTGGGTGCCCAACCCGAGCGGTGTCCGTGACAGGAGGTAGCGTTTGACGAGGATGCGGGAGAATCCGGCAGCGACGAAGGCTGCGAAGAGCAGTAGAATCAGTACAAAGATGTAGCTCAGGGAAACGGGTTGATCTCCCAGGTAGACGAGGGGGCGGCCGAGGGCGGACCTCAGGTTGGCTATTCCCAGGTCGAGGACAATCCGAAGCCAGTCCCTGGCGGCGGCCAGGGGTGGGAGATACATGGTGGCCACCGTGAGGGCGCTCAGCCAGCCCAGCACACGGAAGAAAGAGATCAGCATCCCGAGGGCCCGGTACAGGGCGACGTTGGACACGATGCCAAAAAAGACTTCTTCCTCGGCTTCCCTGGCGATGCGATTCAGTGCTGCGATCCAGCGGCTTAACACCACATGAACGGCGAGGGCCAACCCCGAGGCCCCTGCGGTTATTGCAATTCCCATGTAGAGCGTGTAGTCCAAGCTCCGTCACCCTTATCCCCATCTGTCATTGATGACCTATTCTCTATGCCCCCGCCAAACCCTTCAGATGGAACCTGGACGCACTGCTGGAGGATACCTTCAGCCGTCGCGGTGAAATGTGGCCATCTCAGCGCAACACGAAAATACCGGTGGCCCGTTGACCGGTTGCCCGATGTCCCGTTACCAGGAAGGTCCAGGGGGATCGTCAGGGCGTTCCAGGGCAGGACGTGCCCTGGTCTCGGCAGGTACTTTGCAGGATCCTTGCCGGGGAACATCGGAGGGGTCTTTCTGGGCGCAGCTGGTAGCATGTTCTACCCGGGCAGAATCTCCTTGACCCGACCCACAACGCCCCCGACCAGGCGAACCTTGATGCCATGGGGATGGGTGGGTGACCTGGTGAGAATCCGCTCCACAACGCCCTCGGTCTGGGTGCCGGTTCGCTGATGTTGCTTCTGCACGACCTGCACATGCGA
>SKXF01000055.1 GCA_007128555.1 Clostridia bacterium
ATGCGAAAGTAGCACGGCACCGGTTGCGGCAGCAGTTGGGGAAGATGCTACTATGATCATATCGTTATGGTCATCAGTGCTCCTGTGTCAGTCCTGTGCAATAACTCCCTCCCGGACATCCAGCTTCCAGCTGACAGGCTTTTCGTTTTCCCGCACATCCACCAGCAGATGGGTACTGTCCTGTGACCATCTCAGATCGGTGATCGGGTGCACATGGTGCTCCTCGTTACGCACCTGGGAGAAACTGAGACGATCGTGGCTATCCATGGTGAACACGTACACGTCGGTTCCACCCTTCCCATACCGCCACCAGGCGACGGCCAGGTGTTCGGTGTCGGGCGACCAGGCGAGGTGTTCGACGGAACCAGGGACGACCTCCAGGACTTCGATGACGCTGTTGCCGGGAATTGCATAGCCGATGGCACTGTCGAGGGTGGCCAGGGCATACGGCCTGCTCAAAACGAAGGCCACTCGATTCCCCTGGGGGTCAGGGATGAACGTCCCCTCATGGAGGAAGTCCTCGGGCCCCATGTGCAGGTGGAAGTCGAGACGCTTCCAGTCGAGGGGTGCAAGGGGTGCCCCGGACAGGGCATCGATGATTCCGACCACAGGCAGGGTCCTCGCGTCAGCCAGCATGATGGTGGCATCTCGGATCCGGCAGTCGGGGATCGTACGGGCATCGATGGTCAACGTCCTTCCCGCAAAGGTGGTGTCCACAGGAGTCTTGGGATGCAACCTGTTGTCTGCGCTGAGGGTGATGACCGGATCGCCCATCGGGTCACATACGGCATCCCGATGGAGCTGGCGAAAGGAGGAGAAGATCGTCCCGTGTGAATCGATCCGGGTGATCCGCCATTCCCCGCTCATCTCGCGTACGACCGCCTCGACTTCCGTGTGTCCGGTCCCGGTGTCGGTGTCTTCGAGAATCTGTCGGTAGATCTCGTTAAGGTCTGCACGTTCCCCGCGCTCTGAGGCTTCGGTGATGCGGCCTTTGAAGGCCTGGCTAGCGGCGGCGATCGTCGATGGACTGGCCAGCGGATGCTCGATCCTGGCGGTCACCACCAGGCCGCCTTCCCCTGGCCGTGAGGTCAGGACAGAGACGTCTAACCCCCGGAATTTGTCGATGAGATATGAGTCGTACGGAATATGGGCCCTGGCCGCCAGGTGGTAGAGGCTCAAATCCGCCTCGCGTTCCGGTTCCTCAACCATCAACGAAGCGACAGTCTCGTAGTCGGCGGCGGCGAACGCAGCCCAGAATGCCTCGATGACGTCCGTGGCTCCCCCGGGAACGGGCATGTCCTGTTCGTCCTCCTGATCGATCACGGCTTCTGTTTCGTGCACCTCGTCGCCATCGTCCCCCTGTTCTCGTGCATTGCCAGCCATACATCCGGGCAGAAATAGCGACACCACAACAATGAGCATGAAGGTGAGTGTTGTGATCCGTTTCCCTCTGGTGGGCATTCAGTACCTCCCTGTGATTCTCATCCTATCACCTGAAAGCTGTGGGACGGTCCGGTTAAGTCACTGATCCTGGGTCTAATGGTGCAGACGCCCGACACGGTGAGATGTTCCAGGCATATTGTGGTTCCCAGTACCACATTACCCCGAGTTGGTGTCTACAGACGCGCGCCGATTCGTTCGTTATGGCATGGCACATCCGTTCCATCCGGGTCCGATGAAGATGGAGCTGGGCAGGTGCCAGGGGGCGCCCCCTGGCTGCGATCGCCCGCGCCCGCGGCCGTGACGCCTGCAGTGCGGCGGGGTCGGAGTGTTTCAACGAAAAGACTATTTGAGCGATGGGGAAGGATGTGTTCATCGCCAGAGAGAAATGATCGTTACGAGTGGCAGAAGCACCATGACATTGAGAGTGAGCTGGCACGAGCAGGATGCATGATGCGTGGAACCGGTGAGGAGTGATAACGTGGTTGTTGAGATTGCGCAGGATACCTGCACAGGGTGCGGCGAGTGCCCACCCTTCTGCACCGTTGGAGCCATTTTGCTGGGCGAGGATACGGCGAAGGTGGACGTAGATCTCTGTGTGGAGTGTCATTTGTGCGTGCGTTTTGCCGTGTGTCCGACCGGATCGATTCGTGCGACCGAGATGGAAGCGGATGATCCGCGGAGTGTCCGTCGGATCAGTGATCCGACCATGGTGAAGGCAACGGGACTGCCGGGCAGGGGGACGGAGGAGGTCAAGACCAACGATGTAACGGGACGGGTCGGCCTGGGGCAGGTGGGTTTTTGCGTTGAGCTTGGAAGGCCCGGTGTTTCAGCCTCCCTGGTCGACCTGGAGAAGGTGACCACGGCCCTGTCCCGTCTCGGAGTGAAGTTTCAGAAGGATAACCCGATGATGACGCTCCTGTCAGATCCGGAACGAGGGCTGGTGAGGGATGAGGTGAAGGGCGAGAGGGTGCTGTCAACCCTTGTCGAATTCGTCGCCCCGGTGGACATGATCGAATCCATCCTGGGGGCCCTCAAGGAAGCTGCAGGCGAAGTGAACACCGTTTTCAGCGTCGGTCTGATCACCCGGGTCGATGGGGATGGCCGGATCCCCGTCGCTAGGACCCTGGAGGATCTCGGCATACCTGTCCGTCCAAACAGCAAGGTGAACCTGGGACTGGGCAGACCTCTGTTCGAGGAAAGGGAGGTGTGACCGTTGACCCATACACTGCACAGGACAGGAGACGTTGAATCCCTCTGCAGCGACTACGTCTGGCAGGTTTACCCGACGCGCGGCGTCAATGATGATGATCTGCCCGGCAAGTACTCGCAGGTGATCGACCTGGTGGTCTCATTGGGATCCCAGAACTGGGGAGATGTCCGGACGGGGTCTGCGGGGAGCACTCCCGTGGAGACGATCCGGGCGAATTTGAGCGAGAGCTCCCGGCTGCGGGGTGTCTTCACCGACAAGGAGACCGTGGTGGAGTTCATCCGCAGGATCCGGCAGATGGACACCGGGCTCTCCGTGGTGATCAGCGGGCTGACCGACGAGGTCTTTGATGCCTGTGGACAGGTGGATCTATCCCCGCACTCGGTGAACCTGTCCCTGGGGGTCTGGGGGAGGACCGACATGCTCCCGCCCGAAGATGTCCTGGAATTGACGACCATGTGCGGTCATCACCAGGTATCGCCGAACCTGGTAGCCGAGATGAAGGCGGCGGTTGTCCAGGGAAGGGTCAGCCGGGAAGAGGCAGCAGAACAGATGAGCCGCCTGTGCCCGTGTGGCGTTTTTAACACGGAGAGGGCAGCCAAGCTGTTGTCTTCTACAGACGCGTCGCGAGGGATGGAAGTTCTATAGACGGAAAGGACGTGAAACCCGTTGCCTGAGAAGAATACTATTCTGGGAACGGTTCACCCCAGTTTCTTTGGGGAGCGCTACAGGCCACCGGCTCCTGAGTTTTATGAGAGCCTGGAGGCGATCAGTACAGATGAGCGGTTCCAGGCGATTGAGATCGCTTATGTTGAGGGTCTTTCATCAGGCGAACGCCTTAAACTGGGTCTGGCCCTAGAACCGTATCGAGTGATCATCGTCAACGGTACCGATGCCATGAAGGCTGGGGGACTTAGCTTGTGCTGTACCGATCCGGATAGACACAGGGCTTCCGTAGCCATGGCCAAGAAGATCGTAGATTTGTGCTGTGAGGTTAATGCGGAGGGCTTGATGCTGGGCTCAGGGAAGGATCCCGGTCTCCACGACCGCAGGATGGCGTATCATTCCCTGATTGAATCCCTCAGCGAGATCTGTGCTTATGCTGCCCAGGCCTCGAGCGGAAAGCTGGTGGTTACGGTGGAGCAGATGGACCGTTCTTTTCACCGCAGGCAGCTCCTGGGTCCCATTCGGGAAGCCATCGCTGCGCTTGAGGCCGTACGTGCCCGCTGTGATAACATCGGTCTGACTTTCGACATTGCTCACTCTCCACAGCTTGACGAGGATCCCGTCGAGGCATTGACGCTGGCCAGGGACATCGTTTACCAGGTTCACCTCGGCAATACTGTTGTCGATGATCCGGGCAACCCTTTCTACGGGGATCTGCACCCGCCTTTCGGGGTCGAAGGAGGTGTGTACGGCCAGAGCGAATTAGCGGCCTTTCTCTCTGCCGTACGGCAACGCAGGCTGCTGTCTGCCTATAGTGTCATGGCCCTGGAAGTCCGGACACCGACGGGCCAGGATCCCTACGAGGTCTTGGCAAGTGCCCGGGAGACGCTCATATCTGCCCTAGCAGAGATCAGCGACTGAGGTGCCGTCAGAGGACTGGATGGAAGGGGCCTGTGTCAAACGCTGACAAGCCATGTGCTCAGACCGGGCTAAGCCAAGGGATTCACTGGAGGTGTCATGTAGATGGAAGGCTGCTGGAAAAACTACAGGCAGAACTGTGAAGACTATGGATACAAACCTGTGGGAACGGGTGAGCTTTTTACAGACCCCGATGTCAACCGCGCCAGGGAGTTCTTTCGCAACAAGGCGTCTCGCCGACTGGCAAACAAGGAGACCATCGTTCGGGAAGCCGTAGCGAGGCTCATTCCCGATGGATGCTATGTGGCGGTCGGAGGCTTTGGCACAAATCGCATACCGACGGCGGTATTGCACGAGATCGTCAGGCAGGGGAAGAAGAATCTCGGCCTTTCGGGTCACACGGCAACCCATGATTTTCAGATCCTGGCGGCGGGGGATTGCCTGGATCGATGCGACATTGCCTATGTCGTGGGCCTGGAAGCCCGGGGACTTTCGCCGGTGGCGCGAAGGGCCTTCGAGAGGGGGCGGGTCAGGGCAACGGAATGGACCAATGCCGCGCTGGCGTGGCGGTATCGGGCTGCGGCCATGGGCGTGTCTTTTATGCCCATTCGGACCATGCTTGGAACCGATACGGCAGCCCACAGCGCCGTTGTCGAGATGCGATGCCCCTTCACTGGGGAGAAATACCTGGCGGTTCCGGCCTTGTTTCCCGACGTGGCGATGATCCACGTCCACCGGGCCGATGTCTTTGGCAACTGCCAGATTGACGGGGTTCTTGTCTCTGATGACGACCTGGCTCGTGCCGCCAAACACGTGATCGTGACGGC
>SKXF01000298.1 GCA_007128555.1 Clostridia bacterium
AACTTCAACAGGTCAAAGGGTGTAAAACTCTTCACGTATCCATTCTCCTCTCTCACCAGCTCGAAATGACGTCATTCATAGCCGCCAGGGTCGTCTCGATGTTCGCCCGGCTGACTTCATAGTGGGTGACCAACCGGATTCGCTGGGGCGAGACCGGGTTCGCTCGAACGCCCCTCTTGCCCATTTCAGCCAAGAAGTCGGCCGCAGTAAACCATTCGGGGTCGACGTCGAAGGCCACGATGTTCGTCTGGACGGTATCGAGGTCCACGATGAAGGGATCCATCTCAGCGATGGCCTCGGCCAACTGCCGGGCGTTCTCATGGTCCTCGGCCAGCCGATCCACCATCTCCTGCAGGGCGATGATTCCGGCCGCGGCCAGGATACCTGCCTGGCGCATGCCGCCGCCCAGGATCTTCCTGGTTCCCAGGCAACGATCGATGAACGCCCGGGATCCCGCAACGATGGATCCCACCGGCGCCGCAAGGCCCTTGGACAGGCAGAACTGAACACTGTCCACGGGATCGACCATCTCCGAGACCGGGACGCCCGCCGCGCAGGCCGCGTTGAAAACCCGGGCCCCGTCGAGGTGGACCTTCATACCCGCCGAGTGGGCCACGCCGGCCAGCTCCCGCATCAACTCCGGAGGTGTCACCGTGCCGCCGGCCCGGTTGTGGGTGTTTTCCAGGCATAACAGGCTGCTCCTGGGGAAGTGGATGTTCTCACCCCGGATCGCATCCCGCACCTGGTCCGGGTCAAGGATGCCATTTTTGCCCGGGATGGTCCTCGTCTGGCACTGGGACAGAAGGGCCGCACCCCCTGCCTCGTAGAGGAAAATGTGAGCCAACTCCTCGAGGATCACCTCGTCGCCCCTCTGGGTGTGGGCCATCAGGCAGGCCTGGTTCCCCATGGTGCCGCTGGGCACAAAGAGCGCCGCCTCCTTGCCCACGATCTCTGCCGCCAGCTCCTGCAGACGGTTGATGGTGGGGTCCTCTCCGTATACGTCATCTCCGACCTCGGCAGCAGCCATGGCCCGCCTCATCTTCTCCGTCGGCCGGGTCACCGTATCGCTGCGCAAATCAATGTAGTCCAAATCCGTCGCCTCCCTGCAGATCTGATTATCCTCTGGTGTTACTTTTCGCTCCAACGCCGTCCATCCCTCTGTAATGACAGGCGGAGCTTATGAAGCTGTTCACCGCTTCTCCCGGTTTCCCTGCCTGGCGTCCATCGCCAGGCAATGCAAGAAGGTGTCAGCCGCCCCTGGAACGGCCCGATCCGGCAGCACGTGCATGGTATTTGCCGGAACACAGGGAGGAGTGACCCTTGCGGGTGCCGAAGTATTCTGAGTCCATATCCTGCCAAGGGATGGGCATCTCAAGGGGAAAGGGTTGATCCAGGTGCAGAAACAGCTCCGACGTTCAGAGGTCCCCGAGGAACTCACCTGGGATCTCACCGACATTTTTGCCACCGAACAACAATGGGAAGAAGAATTGAAAGCCGTCGCTGACGATATTGAAACGGTTACGAGATACCGGGGGCGGCTGGGTGAAGGAGCCCCGGTTCTCCTGGCGTGTCTGGACGCCATGGAGGACCTGATGAAGCGGATGTCACGGGTGGCAGCATACGCCAGGTACAACATGTCCACCGACGGGACCTCCCAGGCCTACCAGGTCGCAGCAGGTCGGGCCATGTCCCTGGTCGCAAGGATCCAGGGCGAGACCGCATTCATCAAGTCCGAGGCCCTGAACCTGCCCGCGGGGACACTGGAACGCTACCTGGACGAGGATCCGGGACTCGAGTCCCTGCGTCCGGTCATTGAGCGCATGATCGAGGAGAAACCCCACACCCTCCACCCGGAGACGGAATCCGTCCTCGCCTCCCTGAGCGAGGTCCTGAGTGCTCCGGGGACCATCTACCGGCTCTCGAAGACCACGGACATGTCCTTCGAGCCGGTGACCGACTCCGACGGCAACGAGCGGCCCATGTCCTTCGGCCTCTACAGCGGTCGGTACGAGGGATCATCCGACGCCGTCCTCAGGCGCAACGGCTGGGCCTCCTTCACAGAAGGGCTGAAAGCCTACGAGAACACCTACGGTGCCACCTGGGCCACCGAGGTGAAGAAGAACGTGATTACCGCGGGCCTGCGGGGTTATCCGTCCGCCATTGACATGATCCTGAGTGGACAGCAGGTGAACCGGGATGTGTACAACAACATCCACGACACCATCCTCACCGAACTCGCACCGCACATGCGAAGATACGCCCGGCTGCGCAAGAAGGTCGTGGGCATGGACAGGATGCTGTACTGCGACATCGAGGTTCCCATGGACCCCGAGTACCAGCCAACAACCAGCTTCGAACAGGGCGCCGAGATCGTCCAGGAGGGCCTTTCGGTTCTTGGACCGGAGTACTCCGAGATCATCCGCCGTGGCGTCACCGAGCGTTGGGTCGACCTGGCCGAGAACATCGGCAAATCCACGGGCGCCTTCTGTGGGGCGGTGCCCGATGTCCATCCGTACATCCTGATGACCTGGACGGACAGCATGCGCAATGCCCTGACCCTCGCCCACGAGCTCGGCCACGGCGGCCAGGGCGTGCTGGCCCAGCGCTACCAGCGACTCTCTAACAGCCGGCCGACCATGTTCTTCATCGAGGCCCCCTCGACCACCAACGAGATCCTGGTCGGCAACTACATCATCGAACAGAGTACCGATGTCCGCATGCGGCGCTGGGTGATCTCCCAGCTCCTGATGACCTACCACCACAACTTCGTCCGTCACCTGATCGAGGGCGAGCTGCAGCGGCGAATCTACCCCATGGCCGAGGAGGGCCAACCGATCACTGCCAGCGTCCTGAACCAGGTCCAGGGCAAGATCCTCGAGGACTTCTGGGGCGACGAGGTCGAGGTCGATGACGGTGCCCGCCTCACCTGGATGCGGCAGCCCCACTACTACAGCGGGCTCTATCCTTACACCTACGCCGCAGGCCTCACCATTGGAACCTCCGTCGCCAAGGCCATCGAGGAGGAGGGCGCCCCAGCCGCCGAGCGCTGGATCGAGGTGCTGAAAGCAGGAGGAACCAGGAAACCCCTGGAACTGGCCGAGATGGCAGGAGTGGACATGAGCAAGCGCGAGCCGATCCAGGAGGCCGTGGCCTTCGTCGGATCCCTGGTCGATGAGATGGAAGCGAGTTTCTGAGATCTGGCGAGGCCCCTACGGTCCACATCACAAGTGAAGACACGGAAGAAATGAAGTGAGGAGGGCTGCCTGTAGCCCTCCTCACTTATTGCGTCTGAACTACACGCTCACCAGGATCGCGGTTCATGGCGTGGAACAAAGACGCGTCCGTCTCGAATGACGGTGCATCCGTCTCTGATGACGGTCCTCACATTCTGCAGATCCTCCAGACTGATATCCGGGCAACCGTCGACAACAGTGATATCTGCCAGTTTGCCGGGTTCGATGGTGCCCAGTTCGTGCGCCATGTCCAGAATCTCCGCACCGGTCGCGGTGGCAGCCACGAGCGCTTCCTGGTTGGTGAATCCTGCCTTCACAAACTGGCGAAGCTCTTCAATATAGGCGCCTGGCAAATAGCGGAACCAGTCCCAGACCAGGTCGGTCCCCACCCCGATCTTGACGCCAGCGCGCCTCATCCTGCGAACGACATCCAGGTTGTCTTCCTTCGAAAAAGTGAAACGGCGGGACGTCGAGTTGAAGTAACCGCCCCGCTGATCAAAGATGATCATATAGGGTACGAGGGTCGGTACGGCCTCCGTGTTCATCTCCGCCATGAGCTCGATCGTGGCATCGGTTCGGGGCAGGGGATGCTCAATCACATCCACTCCCGCCTCGACAGCCCACTGAATATAGAACGTTTCGGCATCGCACATCACCTTCAGCCCGAGGGAATGTGCCTCGTCAACCACCGCTGCAACCTCCTCACGGCTGAAATGACTGGCGATCTTGATGACGTCTGCGCCCTTCTTGAACTGCTCTCGAGCTGCGTTACGCCAGTCATCCGGACCCGATGCCTCCCGAATTTTGCCCACCTTGGGCGACACCGCATCCAGGCCCTCAGCACCGTGCCCACCAACACCCGTTATGAGACATCCTGCTGCGAAGACCCGGGGGCCTAAAACCCGATGCTGAGACACCCATGCCTTCAGGCGAAAGGGAACATCGTCATGGGAACCAGCATCTCGCACACTCGTTATTCCACACTCCAGGTAGTACCGAAGTCTCTCGGAGGCTCTCAACGTTGCATCCGAGAGGCTCTGTGCCTGGGCGACCTGAACATCCGGCTCGTGATACGTCAGATGCGTGTGAAGGTCGATCAAACCCGGAAGCACCGTCTGACCGGAGACATCGATCACCTCAGCGTCCGCAGGCCACTCTTTTGCGTCCGGTGGCGTTATCGCAGCGATCCGGTTCCCATTGATGAGGACCGTGCCTTCATAAGGCTCTGCACCGGTTCCGTCGAAGATCCGACCTCCCCACAGGACCCTTGTCGTGGCATCGCATCGCACCACGGACGCCGGGTCCACGGGTACCCGACGAGGGTCTGCAGCCACCGGGGTCTTCTCCGTGTTGAGCCAGGATATCTCCCTGTTATGCCGTTCAGCCTGAAAATCGTGTTGCTCCATCTGAATCGCCTCCATGTCCTACTCGTTCAATACGGGGTCGAGAGCATCTCGCAAGGCGTCTCCAAGAAGGTTGACTGCGAGGGTGGTGACCAGGATTGCGAGCCCCGGGAAAACCACCATGATGGGGGATCTCCGCAGGTAAACCCGTCCCCTGTCGATCATGGCTCCCCATTCAGCGGTGGGAGGCTGTACGCCCAATCCAAGAAAGCTGAGGGCCGCGGCGGTGAGAATGGCTGTGGCAACTCGAAGCGTACCGTAGACAATGATCGGCGCCATGGAGTTGATCAGGACGTGATTGAACAGGATACGCAAGGTACCTGCACCAACACTTCTGGCAGCCTCGATGTACAGTTCCTCCTTGATGCTCAGAACAGAACTGCGGATGATGCGGGCGAAAAGCGGTATAGACCACAC
>SKXF01000257.1 GCA_007128555.1 Clostridia bacterium
AATCGCTGCCGTCAATGTCGTCTTGCCATGATCTACGTGACCGATCGTACCCACATTAACATGCGGCTTCGTGCGCTCAAACTTCTCCTTCGCCATCTTTTCTGACCTCCCTAAGATTCAACCCGTTGCCGAGATGATCTTCTTTGATACTGTCTTCGGCACAGGTCGGTACTCCTCAAACTGCATCGTGTGCGTGCCTCTACCTTGCGTGATCGAGCGCATCGCAGTAGCATACCCGAACATCTCGGATAGGGGCACCGTTGCGTGCACGACCCGCGCTACACCCTGGTGATCCATCTCCAGTATGCGCCCTCTTCGGCTATTGAGATCATCCAGGACATCGCCCAGGTAGTCCGGAGGGATCACGACCTCGACCTTCATGACCGGCTCCAATATGACGGGCTTGGCCTTTGCGGCCGCCTCCTTGAACGCCATGGATCCGGCAATCTGGAATGCGATCTCCGACGAGTCAACCGGATGATAACCTCCATCCACCAGGCGGGCACGAACGTTGATGATCGGATAACCGGCCATCACACCGCTGTCCAGTGCCTGGCGAATCCCCTTCTCCACATCCCCGATGTACTCTCGCGGGATCACGCCTCCCGTGATCTTGTCAACGAACTCAAAGCCCGACTCGCTTGGCTCAACCTCCACCTTCACATGTCCGTATTGACCGCGACCGCCACTCTGTCGTACGTATCGAACTTCCGCAACCGCTTCCCCGGTGATCGTCTCCTTGTAGGCAACCTGTGGACGACCGACATTCGCGCCGACCTTGAACTCACGAAGGAGCCGATCGCAAATGATCTCCAGGTGCAACTCACCCATACCCGAGATGATGGTCTGGCCCGTCTCCTCATCGTAACCGATGCGGAATGTCGGGTCCTCCTCTGCCAGGCGCCTCAACGACCGATTCAACTTCTCATCATCAGCCTGGGTCTTGGGCTCAATGGCAACATCGATCACGGGCTCAGGGACATCGATCGATTCGAGGATAATGGGATGATCGGGATCACAGAGGCTGTCGCCGGTTGAAGCGTTCTGCAGACCCACTGCAGCCGCGATCTCACCGGTGTGTACCTCATCGACTTCTTCCCTGTGGTTCGCGTGCAAACGCAACAGGCGGCTGATCCGCTCCCGCTTGCCGCGAGTGGCATTGTAGACGTAGGTGCCCTTCTTCAACACCCCGGAGTACACGCGGAAGAAAGCCAGCTTTCCGACGTACGAATCGCTCTGGATCTTGAATGCGAGGGCAGCCAACGGCTCATCATCGTTCGACTTGCGCTGTACCGTCTCACCATTCCGGGGATCCACGCCTGTGATCGCCGGCACATCCATCGGTGACGGCAGGTAATCGACGAGGCTGTTAAGCAGCAACTGGATCCCGCGATTGTGATAAGACGATCCACACACCACCGGTACGATCTCGCTGTTCACCGTACCCTTCCTCAGGGCCCGTCGAATCATCTGTGTGGGAATCGGCTCATCATCAAGGTACAGCATCATCAGTTCGTCATCAAACTCCGCCGCTGCCTCGAGCATCTCCCTGCGCAGCTTGGTGGCGATGTCGAGCATCTCCGGCGCTATTTCGCTTTCCACGCTCACCTTGCCCAGATCATCTGTATACGTGATGGTTCGCTCTGCGATCAGATCCACGATACCGGAGAACTCGGATTCCGCTCCTATAGGCACCTGCACCGGCACCGGTCGAGCTCCCAGGCGGTCGCGCATCATCGCGAGGACCTTGTCAAAGTCCGCCCCCACCACATCCATCTTGTTCACAAAGGCTAAACGAGGGATGCCGTATCGGTCTGCCTGCCGCCAGACGGTCTCAGATTGCGGTTCGACGCCTCCCTTGGCACAGAAAATCACAATGACCCCATCCAGGACCCGCAGGGACCGTTCAACCTCCATAGTGAAGTCAACGTGTCCGGGCGTATCAATAATGTTGATGCGGTGATCTTTCCATTCACACGACGTGGCCGCCGAGGTAATGGTAATCCCCCGCTCCTGTTCCTGGGCCATCCAGTCCATGGTGGCCGAACCCTCATGGACTTCCCCCATGCGGTGCACACGTCCCGTGTAGAACAGGATGCGCTCCGTCGTGGTGGTTTTGCCAGCGTCAATATGAGCCGCAAAACCTATATTTCGTACTCTGTTGAGGGGGAACTCCCTCGTCATAACCAGACCTCCTCAGCCCAAACATACTTCAAATCTCACCAGCGATAGTGGGCAAAGGCCTTGTTGGCCTCGGCCATCCGATGCATTTCTTCCCGGCGCCTCACGGCAGCTCCCGAACCCTCGGCAGCTTCCATCAGCTCGGCGGTGAGCCTCTCGATCATGGTCCTTTCGCCGCGATTTCTGCACGCATTGACCAGCCAACGAACGGCCAGGGTGCGGCGGCGCTCAGGGCGAACTTCCATGGGAACCTGGTACGTTGCACCACCTACACGTCTCGGCCGGACCTCAAGCATGGGCATTGAGTTCTTCATCGCGGCTTCAAAGACATCCACGGGATCCTTGCCAGTCTGCGCCTGTACGCGCGCCATGGCCCCATAGAAAGCTCTTTGCGCCAGACCCTTTTTGCCATCGTGCATCAACTGGTTGATGAACTTGGTCATCAACCGCGAGTTGTACACAGGATCCGGCACTACGTTACGTGTGGGGGCACGTCCTCGCCTCGCCACTGTCTTCTCACCTCCCAAACCCTAGTTAACCAGGTCTCTTCGTACCGTACTTTGAACGGGACGTTTTCCGTCCCTCCACGCCAGCAGTATCCAGCGTACCGCGAACGATATGGTAGCGTACACCCGGCAAATCCTTAACCCGGCCTCCCCTGACCAAGACCACGGAGTGCTCCTGAAGATTGTGACTCTCTCCGGGTATGTAGACGGTCACTTCCTCACCGTTGGTGAGTCTCACCCGGGCAACCTTGCGCAGTGCAGAGTTCGGCTTCTTCGGCTGCAGTGTTCTGACCAGAAGGCACACCCCCCGCCGCTGCGGGGATCCATGCAGGGCTGGCGTGGTTGGCTTAGCCTTCTTCGATCTACGACCCTTCCTGATCAGCTGATTGATCGTCGGCACGTCATTCACCTCCCCAAAAAGGACGCCACGCACCGCAGAGGGATGTATGGCGTCCGATACGTCTCCCTATTCTCAGGTGCACTCTCTAGACTGTTCCGGTTAACACCACCCGCACTGTAGAGTCGCCCGGGCTAACAAGCCCTCCGCTGAATCAACGAAGAATGCCTGCTGACGCCGCCCCAACCGAAATTCCACAAGCCTTACCCAACAGAGACATGGAGTCCACGTAAACCACATCAACGGACCGCTGCTGACTCATGTCGATCACCGGGCGGACAACATACTCCTCTGCATCTCGAGCGATGAATACCCTGGCTACCCTGTCTTCGTCGAGAGCCTTCTTGGTCTGCCGTGTTCCCACTGCTTTCTCAGAAGCCCTCTTAAGCTCTTCAAGAAGCATCATGCCCTCTCTTTCCAAAGACGAGACCGACCAGGCACCTTACCCCAATGCAAATACCTTAACATTCTAGCAGTGCAACAGCACAGTGTCAACAGAAAATCCGGAAACATCCGCCTCTGACTCAACCACCATCGGTGACGGCCGCTTCCTGCTGCTCTGAGACATCCTCGTCGGACTCCGCGAACTCGATCACAACATCATCGTGGCGGTACATGCCCGTACCCGCAGGTATCAGTTTTCCAATGATAACGTTTTCCTTCAGACCGCGGAGGAAGTCCTCACTACCCTCGGTGGCCGCCTGGGTCAACACCCGGGTGGTCTCCTGGAAGGATGCCGCCGACAGGAAGGAGTCTGTGCCTAGGGATGCCTTTGTAATCCCCAGGAGCAGTGGCTGGCCCTCTGCAGGCTCGCCACCCTCGGCCTCGGCCTTCTCATTGGCCTCAATGAACCGGTACCTGTCAATCTGGGCACCAGGCAATAACGTGGTGTCACCCGGCTCGCTGATGCGAAGTTTCTTCATCATCTGCCGGATCACGACCTCAATGTGCTTGTCGTTGATCGCGACACCCTGCATCCGGTAAACCCGCTGCACTTCAGATAGAAGGTGCAATTGGACATCTGCAATGCCCTTCACACGCAGGAGGTCGTGGGGGTTGATCACCCCTTCGGTCAGCTCCTGTCCTGATAGCACATGATCACCCTCGGCCACCTTCAGCGATGCACCATCCGTAAGGGCCTGCTTCTCCATTCCGCCCTCGGAATCAATGATGGCCAGGGCCTTCTTGCCCCCACGGGTCGTCTCGAAGCTGACGACGCCCTCACGGTCTGCAATGAGCGCCTGCCCCTTCGGATTTCTGGCCTCAAACAGCTCCTCAACCCTGGGCAGACCCTGGGTTATATCGTCTCCAGCGACGCCTCCCGTGTGGAAGGTTTGCATGGTCATCTGTGTCCCGGGCTCGCCAATTGATTCTGCAGCAATGATACCAACAGCCTCACCAACGCTCACCAGGTTGCCGCTGGCAAGATCGCGCCCGTAGCAAAGGGCACAGATCCCATGGCGGGTGGAGCAGGTGAGAACCGAACGGACCATCACAACGAACTCCTTGCCGTACTTGGCCTTGAGTTCATCGATGCGTTCGGCCGCCTCTTCGTCCACCATCTCCCCGGCGGCGGTGAGAACCTCGCTCGTATCGGGATCGACAATATCCAGCAGGGAGAACCTTCCCAATGCCCGGGTTCCTACCGGCTCGATCATCTCGCCATCATCGTAGATAGGATCGAGGGTGAGTCCGTCGGTCGTGCCACAGTCCCTGGCTCGGACCAATACATCCTGGGACACATCCACCAGTCGCCGGGTCAGGTAGCCCGACTGGGCCGTGCGCAGAGCCGTGTCTGCCAGGCCCTTCCGCGTACCGTGGGTTGAGGTGAAGTACTCCATCACGTTCAGCCCCTCGCGGAAGTTGGATTTTACCGGAAGTTCAATGGTACGGCCGGAGGGATCAGACATGAGCCCTCGCATACCGGCCATCTGCACGATCTGCTGCTCGCTA
>SKXF01000071.1 GCA_007128555.1 Clostridia bacterium
GCCGACGGTTCGTCCAGCGGGCCCACGGCGGCCACGCGGGAGCCCTATGCCTGCGATCCCGACGATTATGGGGTGGTGGTCACATCGGGGGAGGAGATCACCTCCTCGTACGTCACTGCAAACCGCCTCGGCTTTCCCGTGACGGCCCATGCCGTGGGTGACCTGGGCATCCAGCTGGTTCTGGATGGGCAGGAGACGGCCATGATGGACCGTCCAAGGAGGGGCCTGTCTCGCCAATACCCTTCATCGCCGAGGCACCGGGTGGAGCACTGTGCCATGGCTTTTGCAGACCTGAGGCACCGGATCAAGGCTGCCTCTGTGATCCCCGTCGGGCAGGCCGTGTTCCTCACCGATTATGGCGACAACTACATCAACGATTATGGGGAGGAGCGGGCGGCTTCCATGTTTCCCTTCCGCAGCTTCCTTGAGGAGGGCATTCCCGCAGTTCTGAGCTCCGACGCTCCGGTCTCGCACCCGGACCCCCTCGCCGGCCTGTCGGCGGCGTGCGAGCGGAGCAGCCGCAGTGGCCAGGTTCTCGGGGCCGATGAACGGATCACGTTGATGGAGGCCATTCGCTGCTACACCCTTCACGGGGCCTACGCGGAGTATGCCGAGGATGTCAGGGGTTCCATCGAGGTGGGCAAGCTGGCCGACCTTGCCCTGGTTAATGCACCTCTTCTGGAATTGGACCCGGTCGACGTGGCCAGCTGCAAGGTAGACATGACGGTGATCGGCGGGCAGGTGGTCTACGAGAGGGAAGGTTCCTGAGGACTTGTTTGAGCCTCGCAGGGGCGAGCTGAAGAGGGAGGGGATACCCCTCCCTCGGCGGGGTTATGTCTTGTATCCGATGGTGCGGAGGAACTGCTTCCTGGCCTGTATGTCCCCATCGTCCTCGATGCCCAGGGGAGATCCGCCGTCGACGACTCCGAGGATGCCCCGTCCCTGTTCCGTCTCGGCGATGATCACCTGCACGGGGTTGGCCGTGGCGCAGAAGATACTGCACACCTCGGGAACTGCCTTGATGTTGTTCAGTATGTTGATTGGGAAGCCTTCTTCCATGAACAGGACGAAACAGTGCCCGGCACCGATGGCCATGGCATTTTTCTGGGCCAGTTCCGTGAGATCATCATCGTTTCCAGCGTGGCGGATCAGTCGCGGACCGGAGGCCTCGCAGAAGGCCAGCCCGAATCGTATCCCGCCGCCCGCATTGGCTGTGGCCTCGTACAGGTCCTCCACGGTCTTTATGAAATGAGATTGCCCCAGGATCACGTTGGTTTCCTCGGGCTTGTCTACGCTCACCATCTGCAAAGAAATGTCTGCCATTGGGATCACCCCTCAGAGGGATTTACATCCATTCTATCATGGGCCGAGGACGGTCTCATCTATGGGGCCCTCGAACAGGAGTCTATCGCTCTCTGGTGTTCGAGGGTCAGGGTGATCAATAGAAGGTCTTTCGCGTCTTCATTTCCTCCTGCAGCAGGTTGAGGGCCTCTCCAAATCGCTGGAAGTGAACCACTTCCCGCTCTCGCAGGAAGGCCAGCCCCTTGTTCAACTTGTGATCCGTGCTCAACTTGAGGATATTTTCGTAGGTGGCCCGGGCCTTGGCCTCGGCCGCGAGGTCCTCGTGAAGGTTGGCAACCGGATCCTCCCCATGGGCCTGGATGTAGGCGGCGGTCCACGGATTGCCCTCTGAGTCTGCGGGGAAGATGGCAGGGCCTCGCTCAGCGTACTTGGCAGCCATGTCCAGCTGCTTCCACGCCTGGGCGTCGAGGCCGTCCGTCAGCTGGTAGATCATGGTCGCGATCATCTCCCAGTGGGCCAACTCCTCCGTGCCCACGTCGGTCAACAGGGCCTTGGTGTACCCTGTGGGCATGGTGTACCGCTGGGTGAGGTACCGGATGGCAGCCGATAGCTCCCCATCGGGGCCGCCGAATTGGCTCAGGATGTATTCCGCCAGCTTGGGATTGTGTCCATCCACCTCAACGGGTTTTTGCAACCGCTTCGTGTAGATCCACATCTATCCATCACCTCCGCAGCGCATCTCCCAGGGCCAGGGTTCGTCAATCCAGGTCCAGGGGTATTCGGCGTAGGATCGGTCGGTAAGGGGCCCGTAGAGCGCTTCGTATTCGCAGATCCGTTCGTCCATTTCCTCCAGGTAGTCGTTGCGTTGTTCCAGGGCAGATTGATCATCGGGGTGTGTATCGAGGTACAGCGTCAGCTCGAGGACGGCGAAGTCCAGGGCGCTGATGTCAGCCAGCATCTCGCATTTGTGGGCGTCGACGTCATGCATCGGCACCCCTCCTCATGTCATGATGGTGCCTGTGGTGGCGTTCGTACTCGTAGTGGTCTAGGGGCCGGTACAGAGCTGGAAAGAGCGTTCCATGCATCAACGCATCTTCTGCCGACATCTTCTGCGGATGCATGGGCTGGTAGGGCACGTACGCCATGGCCAGCTCCAGCCAGGGCGGGCAATACCGTTCATCGTCGTGCTCACCGCCATGCGCGGCCTGTTCAGATGGTGTTCTTTGCCCGTACATGTCGTTCATCCCTTCAGGCATGTCGTGATTGACATAATTCAGAAGTATTGTATGCGAGACGGGGAGTGGGGGTGAGGAGGAGGAAACGCTCTGATTGGCGAAGGATACATTCAGAGTTAGGGGGCTTAGAGTTGACCGACGAAAAATCCAAATCCAGGGATACGACCGTTTCCCGCGGCCTGTCGGGCTTGTTTCGCCGGTGGTTGCCTGCGTTGATTTTGGGGGTGCTCATCATCGGGACCGTGTGGGTGACGTTCAGTCCCCAGCCCGAGCATACCCAGGCGGCCCACACCTTCCAGACCTCCCGACGCCACGATGATTGGGAACGCGTGTTGGGACTCATGGATGATGAGTACGAACTGCGGGGGGGGGAGCTCCCTGCCCTTGCCGGTTATCTTGATCCAGGTATCGCCTATACCGAGTTCAAGTTTCCTGGAGCCTCGGCCCGCGTGCTCGCCGCTCGGATCAGCGAGGGGCTGGGGATCGCGGAGACCGACTGGGATAAACAGATCCTCTGCTTATGGGGGGACGACGACGAGGGATGGCGCGTTGCCCCAACGCCCTTCTTGCTCTACTACCTGGAGCATGGCAGCTTCCTGGAACGGCCCGATGCACAGTTTTCGCCCGCCTCGGCGATGATCGCCATGCCCCGTTCGCCGGCACCCGGAAGGGGACAGGCGAGAGTGCTGGCCGACCCCGTGTGGGTGCGGACGACTCCCGAGGGGACGATGCGGACCCTGATCGTCCTGCGCATTGCGGGTCAGGATCTGGAGCTGTCCCTGCAGTCCCTTCTAGCTGCGGCGATGTGGTCCGACGATGAAAGCGGAGACCCTGCTCGGCCCAGCAGGCTTTTGTGGACGGACATGCTCCCGTCCGATGATGGGATCTGGCCCCTGGCCGCCGGGACCTGGTGGGTTGACCTCGAGTGGGACCAGGTACCGGAGGGGGATTTCTCTTTAGTCCTGGGGACCTTCGCGTCCGCTGATGAGCGCCGCACACTGACTATGACGGGGATTTCGCCCCCTTGAGGGATGAGGGCCCGGGAGGAGACTCCCGGGCCGAATGCTCACTTGGGAAACAGGGGAACGAGTTTCTGCTCGTTGACCGCGACCAGCCCCTGGTCCGTGATCTTGGCCTCGGGTATCACGGCCAGCGTCAGGGTGGCAATCCGCAGCAGGGGATCCTCGCCCGGTATGCCCATTCCGCGAATGGTGTCCTTGAGATGGGAGGTGCGAGGGGCCAACTCTCCCGCTGCAAGGGGGGACATCAGGCCCGCGATCGGCAGCTGCACCAGGTCAAGAACCTCGCCATCCCGGGTGCACACAATCCCACCGCCGCATTCCCGCAGGGTATTGCAGGCCAGGGCCGCATCGACGGGGTCCGAGGCAACAACGGTCAGGTTGTGACAGTCGTGGGATACGGTGCTTCCGATGGCTCCCCTGTCGAGACCGAAGTCCCTGATGATCCCCACGAAGCGGTTCTCCGGGGCGCCGTGGCGGTTGAACACGGCTACGAGCCGGAGTCCCTTTTCGCCGGAGATGTCCACCACGCCCCCCCGGACGGGCAGATCTTCCACCTCGAAATGCGCAAATAGGGAGTCCGCCGTCTGGTAGGTGAGTACCCGGGTTGGAATCGTGCCCTCCTCGATGGGTGCCTTTATGGCAAAGTCCCCGGGTCTGAGTTCGTCCAGGTGGACGGTGTTTTCCTGTTCAAGGTCGAAGGTTCTTTGCGGCAGAGAAACGGTCATCTCGCCGTCCTGTGCAACCAGCTTCCCCGCGAAGAAGACGTGGCTCGGGTTCATCGCCTCGAGGGATGGGACCAGGGCCATATCGGCCGCATAACCCGGGGCGATCGCGCCCAGGTTCGTCAGCCCCGCGTTCCTGGCTGCCTGCAGGGTCGCGGCGCGAAGGGCCAGGGTGGGCTCCATGCCCTCCTGGATGGCTCTGCGCACCACGTGGTTCATATGTCCCTCGTAGAGCAGGTCTGCAGGTTCCCTGTCGTCGGTGCAGAACGTCAGGTTCGGTGGCGCTTTGAAGTCACGGATGGCTGGGATGAGCTCATCCAGGTTCCGCGACATGGAGCTCTCGCGGGCGTCGATGGTCATCCCCAGGCGCATCTTCTCCCGGGCCTCCGATCCGACGCGAACCTCGTGGTCGCTTTCGGGGCCTGCACACAGGTAGGCGGACAGGGCCCGGTCGGTCAGGGTGGGGGAGTGGCCCTGGATGAAGGCGCCCCGTTGATGGGCCTGGTCCAGGATTCCGCGCATTCGGTCACTGCCCGTGATCACGCCGGGAAAGTCCATGACCTCGGCCACGCCCAGGACCCGCTCCCAGTCGAGCATCTCGGCAACCTCTTCGCTTCCAAAGCAGGCCCCGGCGGTCTCCAGGTCCATCACCGAGGGCACGCACGAGGGCACCAGGATATATTGCCGCATGGGCAGGTCCTCGCTCGCCTCCAGCATGTATCGGACCCCGGGTACCCCGAGCACATTGCC
>SKXF01000204.1 GCA_007128555.1 Clostridia bacterium
GGTGAGTTTACGCCTGATCTGGGTCATGCTGTGGTACAGCAACATGGGACGGCTGCGTGGGTTTATTGCCCAGGCTTTATCAGGAGTAAACTGCCCAGGGAGCAAAGGATGGTAGAAGAAGTCAACAATGTGAAAGATACTTTAGAAGGAGATTCTCCCCCCGTTGATAAACTGATACAAACCCAGATCGATATCGCGTCCACGATCAAAGAATTGGCCAGTGGGGAAGAAGGAATGTGGCCCTGCCGTTTTGAGCTAGCTTTTCACCAGAAGAATGGATGGACCCCGGTTGCCATGACCATTTCCCTTCCCTTTCAATGGATCCTGGAGGGTAGGTTTAGGGGGCAGAGGGCAAGCCCTACCTGTAGCCATAGAATGTATTGATGGATGAAGCGCGACCCCAGCGGGACTCCACAGGGTCGCCAACAACAGGGGCCCTGGCGGAAGAGCCGGGCCCCTGTTGTTTAATCTACTAGCTCTCACTCAATTAAGAAGGACTTCTACCGAGCGGTTTCTCCAGCGAACCCGAAGGCGATCGTCCCCGCCCCCACATCAGGTCCACCCTCCAGGTCAACCCGCACTTTCCGGCAGGGATTCGGCCGTACTGAGCCGTTGCTTAGCCTGGAAGACCAGGCCCTGGATCAGCTCCTCACGGCTGGGATTATCCTTGCCGTCGTAGTAGGTCGCCACCATGGGAATGTTCAGATCCCGACGGAGCACACTCATCTGGGCCTCCACCACGGAACCGGGCATGCAGGTGAAAGGCGCAACGAGGATCGCGCCCTCGGCACTTCCCCTGAGAGCCAGGGCACTGGTACGCCCCACCGTCATCGGCGGTTCGCCGCCGTAGTGTTCGGAAATATATCGCTGCGAAAGCGCCCTGAGCTCAGCCGGGGTGGGCTCATGCCCATCGGGGAGAAGTCCCTCTGCAGCAGCGGCAATCCGCACCTCGTCACGGTGAGCCAACCAGTTCAGCCCGGCGAAGCCGGCCTGTTGGGCCAGTGCACCCGTCCTGCGACTCTGACGGAAGAGTGTCTTCGCCTCCTCGTAGTTGATGTAACCTGTGTACAGGAACAGCTCCGAGGCCGGTGACAGGTTGACCTCTCCCCCGGCCTTCTCGATCTTGCGAATGATGTCCTGGTTTGACCGATCATCAAGGCGAACGTAGAACTCCCCGGCCAGGATGATGCGGGGCCGTCTCTCCCTGGCCGTGGGAATCTCCGCGAAGGCATCTGCCGCCTCTCGGATCAGTTTCTCAAAGGGGCGCAGATGCCGACCCGATGCAACCGAAGCGATCTTGAACTTGTAGGTTCGCAACAGCTCGATCAGGGCATCGGAGTACCGTTCAAAAAGGGCATCGCTCTGACCCGCCTGCAGCTCGTAGGGACGGGTCGCGTGGAGCATCTTGTACAGCACATCCACGGCCAGGGAACCATCAAACATGCCAATGGCAAAGCCGATGCCGAACTGGCGGATCATCTCGAACAGTTCGCCGGCGTAGATCATCTGCTCCCCCAACCCGGCCTGGTTCAGAAGCAGAGACTGGCTGGGAGCATAGAGGCCGTAACGGCAGGGGCCGCAGGCCCAGCCCTGGAAGAAGACCACGCGGTTCAGATCCTCCCCGGTCTCCTCGGCATAGCTGAGGAAGTCCTGGACGTTCTGTATCAGCGGCAGGCACTCGTCGCCGTTGACGTGGCGCCGCGCCAGGGTGAGATCACGATCACTGCTCCGTGGCAGCATTTCAGCTTCAACGCCTGCATTTTGCAGCATGGCGGCAAACACCCTGCCGTGATGCGAGGGCTCAGGCATGAGGACCTTCTTGTTCCTGAGATCACCCACCGGTAGGGTCCGCGCCGAGATCAATGTCGGCGGACTGTAGCGTCGGCGGGCAAGGCAGGTGTTTCTGAAGGCCTCCAGGCGGGTGATCATCCCCGCAGGTGCCGTGTGCTCATCCATCGTCAGCCTCAGGCTGCTCGAAATCCCCCTGAGATAGTGCCGTAGCATGGCGTTCGGCCCACACTTGAAGGGGTCCTGCAGCACGGTGTGCATCGTCGGAAGGTTGTGATCGTCGCCCAGGCGATTCAGATACTGGGTCACGTGGGCCGCTGCCAACATACGCTGCAGCTGGGCAGGGTATATGTTGTCGGCGCTCTCTCGGAGCTTCTCGAAGTCCTCGCTGAAGGCCTCCGGAGATCCCAGGATCTTGGAATCAATCCTGCCCTGGTACCATCCCTGCACATAGGCAAGAAGGAACTCCTGGGGAACGGCGATGACACCACGCTGCCGAGCATATTCCAGGGAACCCTTGGAAACCTCGTGATCGTATATGGTGTATGGACGACCAAGGAATACCCCGACGATGGTATCTTCGGCGGAGTACTCGGGCAGGTCCTCCACCACCTTCACACTGTGCTTTTCAACCGATGTTCTGAAGCTCTGCTGCGCATCATACCCGGCCTGGACGGCCTCACTGAGCCTCCGATCACTGAAACTGTCTCCGAGAATCTCGCGGGCAACACTGCGCAGCTGGTTGGTAATCATGCGCTGTCCCTGCCTGTAATTCAGCTGGGCATAAAGAACCCTCTCCCTGGGTAGGTCCAGGGCGCTGATCACGGTGCCCCGAAGGGTCTGAAGTAAGGGGCATGTGAAACTGCGCGGCCACTCCTCGGCCCAGGGAAGGGGCTCCATGGTAACCACATCGGGCAGGAAAATGTAATCCACGTCCGAACGGGCCAGCTCACTGTAGTGGCCGACCACGACCTCCAGCGGGTAACACATCTCCGAGTCGAGGTGCTTCTTACCCTCCTCCAGGGTCTCCTCTGAGGTTTCATCGGACAGTACCACCTGCGCTCCGAGACCGCGGAAGAATGACGCCCAGAAGGGATACAGATCGAAGAACAGGCCACTTCTGGCGATCCCGACCGTGGGGCGACCGTCGCTCAACGGTTCACCGGCGGCCTCGTAGAACAGCTCATTCCTCAGGGAGACGTAGTCGGGCAGGTGGGCATACTGAGCGGCCCGCTTCTTCTCCAGGCCGGAAAACCGGCCGCAGCGGTCCCCGTAGAGAAACCTGCTCCCATCGGCAAAACCAATGATGTCGAGCGTGCAGTTGTGCTCGTGCTCGCACTGAGCCCGGCACTTCTGCTTATCCTGCGTGAAGTCGTTCAGCTGATCCATGTTGCGGAAAGCATACTCGGCCTCGAGGCCCAGTTCGTTCATCTTTTGTGCCATCAGGGCACTCCCGAGGGCCCCCGAGAGCTCCGGGGAAGGCGGAACGGAGATCTCCTTGCCAATCTCCGCTGCAAAGGCGGCGGCCAGGGCATGGTTCTTGGCCGTGGCGCCGGTAAACACCACCTCGCCCTCCATGGCCCGATTCTCCCCGGTCTTGCTGAGATAGTTCCGGGCCGACGAGTAGGCCAGGCTGGCAATCTGGGACGGGAAGGGCAGCCCCTGTGAAGCCGCGGAGGCCAGCGCCGACTGCGACAGCAGGGTGCAGGTGTCACCGAGATCGATAGCGTACTTGGCCTCGAAGGCCCGCTGCGAGAACTCATCCTTGATCTTCACCCCGAGCAAACCGGCCAGGTTCTCTAGGAACGTGCCCGTGCCAGCCGCGCAGACCGGGTTCATGTTGTAGTCGTGAAGAGCCCCGTCGTTCAGCTGCAGAAACTTGGAGTCCTCGCCCCCAATCTCGATGATGGACAGGGTCCCTTCGGAACCATACAGGTACTTGGCTCCCTCGGCCTGGCAGGTGATCTCGTCAACGGCATATTCGGCATTCAAAATCTTCTGCGAGAGAAATCTCCCGGACCCCGTGGTGCAGGCAATGACCCGGGACGATTCGATGATACTGCCGTAATCCTCCCGCACCCGCTTCATCAATTCCAGAACCTGCAGGGCGGGGCGACCGGCCGTGGGCAGGTACACGCCACCGATGAACTTGCCCGTCCGATCAAGAAGCACGCATTTCGTGGACACCGAACCGCAGTCCACCCCCAGGTATACCAGCGAGGTATCCAGGTCTGGCGACTGGGAAAGCTCCGGCAGGTAGTTGACCAGGGAGGGGTCAAGGGCCGGCAGGGGCTGCTCAGGCGTATACTCGCGATTGAGGATGCCGGCAAAATCAAGATCCGCCGTGTTGATCACATCACGGCTCTGGGCCGCACCCAGGGCCAGCAGGTACTCGTGACCTTCGGGGACGAAGATATCGACCGTGTCCGACTCGCAGTAATCCTTCAAGTATTTCAGGACCGCCTTGTTGTTGGCGACTCCCCCCACCGCCGCGACCCTGCTCCGCTCCTCAATCCTCCCCTGGGTGACGTTGATGATGACCATCTCAGCCAGGGTCTTGGCCAGGCCCGCCGATACCGCACCCTGGGTGGCACCCTCATTGATTGCGTGGGTCATATCAGATTTTGCAAACACGGCACAGCGTCCTGAGATCCGAATGGGAGACCCGGAGCTCAAAGCCAGATCGGCCAGTTCCTCGTCATCGTAGCCCAGGCGAGTGGCCTGCTGGTACCAGAACGCACCACTTCCAGCGGCACACTGCCCATTTCGGTTGAAGAAATCCACCGTACCCCCCGGCCCCAGTTCGAGGTAGTATATGTTCTCATGTCCGAGGGAAAGAACGGTATCGCAGTCCGCATCGCTGATAGAGAGCCCAGCGCACATGGCCTCAATCTCCAGAACCGGGGCAATCCCCAGCTCCTCGGCCAGAAGATGAGCGTTGGCTCCCGTAACACCGAGGCGAATGTTCTCATCCGGGGCATTCTCACCGAGAAGACGCTGCAGGCACGTCCTGACACTGTCGATCGGCCTGCCCGCAGTGGGGCAGGAAACCCGCTCAACCCGGTCACCGGCGATCAGGACTCCCTTGACAGCAAAGGTACCCATGTCGAGGCCTACGGATCGAACCTGTGGACCTCCGGTTACTTCATCACCAAGTAACAACGGCATCACCTCACCTATTTCCATGCTAAATTACAAATGATCGCCTCTTGCGTTCCCCAAAAAGCCCTTCCATA
>SKXF01000356.1 GCA_007128555.1 Clostridia bacterium
CACGCCTCAGCAGCTCTACTCGGCGAGCACCCCGGACCCCATGATGTTCGAGCCAGCACTCCACCGTAGCAATGCTTTCTCCCATTGGAGTGAGCGTGTATTCGCTTCTGTCGCGGTCCATGAGACCCAACCCAACCATCCAACGCCGCGCCGTTGCATGATCCGGAGCCAGGGCTGAGACGTGTCGGTTCAAGTCCAGCTCATGCATGGGAAAGTCCACGCCCTTACCGACCAACACCCGCAGAAGTGATGCCAGTGTGAATAGCTCCGTTGGTGGTCCTGCTGATACGATTCCTGGTACAGCTGCTTTCGAGTGAAGAACCTTGAGGGCGACCCTCCGGGTGGCAGTCGATCCCCGGGAGGCCATCTCTTGAAGTGCTACCTGAGCGTCCTCCTCCTCAAATTGCCCGAGGGCGCTGGCAATCAGGCGACCGGACATCGGACCGTCAGACTGGAGCTCTTTGGCCAGTGCCATGAGACACCGCAATCCCTCGGGGTTCTTCGAGCGCGCGATGCCGTTGATGATGGTCGCTGCAGTCTTTTCGTTGGTTACGTCCGATTCTGCCCTGCGGACGAGTGCCGCGAGGGCTTGCTCCTTGTAGGCATCGTGAATCGACCAGAGGTGCCAGGATGGAACCGGCAGGGGCCGATCAATACCTTCCCTGCGGTAGGACAGGGGGCTTTCCAGGGAGAACATCTCATCGGTATCCCGGGTTGTCTCCGGTTCCTTTGCCGAAATCGCTCCCAGGGAAATCAGGGCGCCTTGTGCCAGTTCGCCATCCGCGTTTGCCACGTCTGCTAGCTTATCCAGCAACTCTCCAGCCCGCAAACTGGCTGCGAGTTTGAGAGCGCACAGTACGACTCCTGTGTCCTTGGATGACAGTCCATCAGCGACGGCCGCGATGAGATGTTGGCGCAGGTTCGCCATCGTGTTCCTTCTACCGAGATGAGACAGATATCTCAGGAGCATTTCCTGCCCCTCGGTATCCGTGCACTTTGCGAGTAAATCCAGAATCTCGTTCACCGGAGGACGTCCTGTGCGCTCAAGCAGGTGTGCTGCCCGCTGCTGTCTCCTTCTCCGGCCGGTTTCCAGGTCTTTTTCAATCAGGTCTAGCAGCCTACTGTTCACTACGTCTGGTTCCGCGAGGCATGCAGCGGCAATCAGGGTTGCCCGTTCGCCGGTCAGGCCAACTCGCTCCTGGTCGCTTACCAGCCATGAAAGGGTGATGTCGGTTCGGTGCTGGTTCGAGACATCTAGGGTGATAAGGTCGTGAAGCACCTCATACGCTGTGGTCGTCTCATTGTCCACAAGGCCCCAGATGGAGGACCATTCGCTCTCCCGGCTCTCGTTTCTTTCGAGGCGAAGAGCGGATTGCAACAGGTCTTTCGGCTTAATATCCAGGTATCGGACCAGGGCCCTACGTGTCATCTCGGACATTGACGTTTGACGAACACTTGCCTGTCTCCTTACTTCAGCGTGAAGCATTGCGGGCAGGTGGACTGTGGTCTGCGTGAGATCCATCAGGTGATCCTCCAACCAGGTTCAGGACCCATGATATCATTGAGTATTTGCTATGATATCATGCTAGTACAAGGACCTGCGGTTCGAGCCTCGGGTTCTCCTGCGTCGATGATGGCCACTTGTCTTACCCTGCCTTCCGGAGAATCGGAAAGGCGATACGACCTCCGGGTGATGGGCGTTCGATGCGGTGGACCGCGAACCGGAGCGGTCGCATACCTGCTCACTGTTTTGCATTGACCAGGGGGTTGCCTGCTTTCAAACTCACAGCACCCATGTCGTCTGAACTGCGTAAAATAAGCGGGAAGGGGGTACACCGTTGAATGAGTTGAGTGATGAATCCGGGCTTTCTGGCGCGGATCCCCGCATGGATGGTTACGCTGTTTCTGAGGGAGGAGCAGGCTATTTACCCGCCGCGGTACCACGAGGAGGACACGAACTGCAGCCCCTGCCATATCCTTACGACGGGTTGGAACCATTCATATCTCGAGACATTCTTCGAATCCATCATCTTACGCACCATGCAGGGTATATTGATGGGCTGAACCTGGCGGAGCGAGCCCTGGTTGAGGCCAGGACGCAGGAGGATTTTGCACTGGTTCGGCACTGGGAGAGGGAACTGGCTTTCAACGGATCGGGAGATATTTTGCACACCCTCTACTGGTTCAATATGACACCTGCGCCACCCGCGGAGATGCCTCCCGAGGTGCAGAGGCTGTTGAAGCGTGACTACGGAAGCTTTGAGAGATTCCAGCATCACTACACCGAGGCTGCAGCACGGGTGGCGGGCAATGGATGGGCAACCCTGGTCTGGCAGCCGCAGTACGGAAGAAGTGAGATCATGGCTCCCGAGCGCCATGAGAACATGACCCAGTGGGGCGTCATACCGCTGCTGGTCGTTGACGTATGGGAACATGCCTACTACCTGCAATACCAGGCTCGTAGGAGAGAATACCTCGATGGCTGGTGGCAGGTCGTCGACTGGACCGAAGTGCAGCGGCGGCTTGTTCGGGCGATGAAATTATAGGGCAGCCGGGAGTCGGCTGCCCCTGGGACTATTGGATCAGATAAAGCTGAAGTCTTGACCGCATGGATCCATCTCTTTCACGATGGCCGTCAGAAGTCGGGTGGTGTACTCGAGATCGCGAAGATCTGCCATCTCCACCGGGGAATGGGAGTACCGGCGGGGTATGGTGACGGAACCAGCTGCGATTCCATGTCCGGCCAGTTGCATGGCCGCGGCATCGTTGTTGCCCCCGCTGAAGATCACGGGTTGATAGGGGATGCCGTGTTTCTCGGCCGTCGAGACCAGGATCTCTCGCACCTTGGGAGGGACGGGCGTCCTTCCTCCGGGTCCGCTGATCAGCGCGTAGACGGGACCCTTTCCGATTTCAGTGTGCAACAGGTTGCGGCTCACATCGGGCGTTCCTCCACAGGGGATGGTGTCCAGCGCCAGGGCAAAGTCGGGACGGATTCTCTCTGCTGCCACCGTGGCGCCCCTCAGCCCGGTCTCCTCCTGGACTGTGAAGGCTGCCCAGAGTTCCCCCGCGAATTCGCTTGCCTGCAATTCCTGGAGGACCTGCCACAGCACTGCGCATCCCGCCCGGTTGTCCACGCCTGCTCCGGCGAAACGGTAGCCGTCGGCGAACATGGACAGTTCATCCTCGTAGGTTATGGGTGTCCCGATGGTGACGCCGAGACGTTCAGCGGCCTCGCGGCTGTCGACACCGATGTCAACGTACAGGTCTTCGGTCGCAGGAACGCTCCTTCGCTCCTCGGGGGTCTGGTAGTGGCCTGCTTTGACTCCGACCACACCGAAGACATTGCCGACTCGGACCTTTCTTCCCACGAGCAGGCTGTCCAGGATTCCGCCAATTCGCTCGATCCGAAGGAACCCGCTGTCATCGATGTATCGGACGACCGCTCCGATCTGGTCGGAGTGGGCGGCGATGAGGAGACGGGGTCCTGGCCCGCTCCCCTTTTTCATCGCCAGAACATTGCCCAGCGGGTCGACCTCAACGGAGTCGACGAGTTTGCAGATTTCTGTTTTCAGCAGTTGTATGACCTGGGTCTCATGACCCGAGATGCCCTGCAGCCCGGCCAGGCGCTCAAGTTTCTTCCACAGCTGTTCTCTCATTGGATGATCTCCCTTCCCGGTGTTCTCCTATGTGTGTGATTCCCCTGGGAGATTCTAATTCCTCCCCCAGCACAGGATTTGCCACCCTCGTTGAAGAAAACTAATAACGATCGAGTTGTCAGATGGTTCTGCCATACCGTGTTGGATGGGCATGATCTAGGGACGGAGGAATCAGCTTGCGAGACATGGCCGAGAGAGTTGTGCACATGGCCGACGGAATGGGTGCCTCCTACGCAGATTGCCGAGTTGTGCAGAGGGAACGGGAGTTCATATCGGTCAAAAATGCAAAGCTCGAAAACCTGAACTCGGGAGATGACATGGGGGTAGGTGTGCGTGTCATTGTGGACGGGGGTTGGGGCTTCGCCTCGACCAACCGGTTGGATGACACATCCTTGCAAAACTGCGTCCGAAGAGCCGTAGAGATCGCGCGTTCCGGGGCACGGGTGCGCAAGTATCCGGTGCAGCTGGCGTCGGAGCCCGTCTACGTGGATGAGTGGGTCCGTCCCGTACAGATCGATCCCTTTACCGTGGACATGGCGACAAAGCTGGAGCTGCTGACCGAGAGCTCAAGGGCCATGTTGAGAGAGGGTGCCAAGATTGCCCGGGCCAGCCTGGTATTCGAGCGGGATACCCAGGTGTTTGCGAGTAGCGAGGGAAGCCTGATCAAGCAGGTCCTGACTGAAAGTGGTGGGAGTCTTTACGCTATGGCGGTTGGAAAGGGCCACACGCAGGTGAGAACCTACCCATGTACGGTCTGGCATGATATCCAGGGCGAAGGTTGGGAGACCATTGAGAAACGCGACCTCCTGGGGAATGCTCCCCGGGTGGGCTCGGAGGCGGTACAGCTGCTGTCCGCTCCGCCCTGTCCAGAGATGACCACGGACGTGATCATCGCTCCCAATGAACTGGCCCTGCAGATCCACGAGAGCGTGGGCCATGCGGTCGAGGCTGATAGAATTTTAGGGCACGAGGCCGATCTTGCCGGCACTTCCTTTATCGATTCAGATATGCTGGGCCATTACCGCTTCGGTTCAGACAAGGTGAATCTCTTTGCAGATCCAACCATACCGGGAAGCCGCATAACCTACAAGTACGACGATGAGGGTGTGAAGGCGGGCCGCGTGGACCTGGTCAAGGACGGGGTTCTCGTCGGTCTGACCACGTCCAGGGAGTCTGCCCATGAGCTCGGGTACGATCGGTCCGGTGGATGCATGCGTGCAAATAACTACGACCGGATTCCGCTGGTGCGGATGCCCATGGTTTCCCTGGCCCCCGGAGATATCAGCTATGAGGACCTGATTGCTTCGACGGAGCGGGGAATTCTACTGGATCAGAACAGGAGCTGGTCGATCGATGACCGCCGCC
>SKXF01000148.1 GCA_007128555.1 Clostridia bacterium
ATCGATGAACTGGCCCGCGAGTTTCCCCGGGCCAGTCACCATGCCTTCGCCTACCGGGTCGGATTGAAGGTGCCGGATGCTCGCTATTCCGATGCAGGAGAGCCCTCGGGAACCGCAGGGATGCCCCTGCTGCAGCTTCTCGAGGGATGGGAACTGACCGATTGCCTGGTCGTGGTGTCCCGGATCTTCGGGGGAACCCTGCTCGGAAAAGGGGGGCTGGCCCGGGCCTATAGCGATGCCGGTCGAGACGCCCTCGACGCGGCTGGGATCGAGAAGCGGGTCCTGCACCGGGTACTTCGCCTCAACGTACCCTACTCTCTGTGGGGCTCGATGGAACACCACGTGCGCAATGCCCCTTACCGGGACCTGGATGCCCAGTACGGTGCGGAGGTGACGCTCACGGTCGCCGTACCGGATGCGGAGGCTGGGACCTTCATCGCATGGGTGGCCGAGAGGAGCGGGGACTCCGTGGATGTTGACGAGATCGACAGCAGGTTTGCTCCGAGGAGCACCTGACGGCACGACCGGCACGTCTGCACAGGGCTCCCAGGTTGCTGTTGGAAGCCCCCGGGAGCCTATCCCGGGTCCATTCATCCCACGGAGGGATCGATCTCTTCCCCGCGTACTTGGCTCCCGGGGGCCTCCTCGCAGCACCTGTCCGGCAGGGACGCTTGCCTGGCTTCATGGAGATGGTTCCCGGTCCCGCCGTTCCGAACGCGAAGGTTGTGCCTCGTGAAGGCCGGGTGTGTCCCTCGCGTCATGGGACCGGATCGCTTTCGCCTTGAGAGGGCATCTTCTCGCCTTGTACCACCCTGCTTCACTCCACCAGGCTCGACACCCTGCGCAGCTTGTACCGCTCGAAGAGGAGCTCGATGGTGCCGTCACCTTTGACCACGAACTCAACCGGGAGCCTGCTTCCCCCTCTCAACGTGAAGAACCGGGCTCCCGAGGGAGTGATCTCCTCCGGGACCAGGGGCACCTGCTGCTTGAAGTACCTGCTGGAGGTGCCGAATTGAAGGAAGTCACCGGTCCGGCGGACGGTTGCCCGGTAGGTTCCCTGGTACGTCTCGTACACGCCCTGGAAGGGATCGAGCCGGACCTCACCGTGACGAAAGGCCAGCCGGTCCGGATCCTCGCCGATGAGCACTGCGAGGGCATACTGGGCCAGCTCGTTGAGGGGGTAGCCACTGCCGTTGGCCAGGAGCATGACACCCCAACCCTCCGCGGGTAAGAAGGACATCTGCCCGGTTGCAATCAACACGCTCCCGCCATGGGCAACGAGACGCCTGCCGAAGAAATCGCTGATCCCCAGGCCATAGCCGTACTGGGAGGTGGGCTGTGCTCCCTGGAGGTCCGTCGTCAGGGTCTGGCTGCTATCGTCGAGATGATACACTTCGAGGGGGGGCGTATTGACACGAGGTTTCATCATCTCGTCAAGGGAGTTGCGAGTGACGAGGCCCTGTCCCCCTGCAAGGTACATCTGGATGTACCGGGCCATGTCCTCGACGTTGCTGATAAGGCCCCCGTCGGCGGTGATGCTTCCGAAAAGGTAGGATTGAGGATGTCGGTTGCCTTCCTGGTCCACGACATAGGGTCGACCCGCGTCATGGTCCTTCTCCACCGCCTCGCGTGTGAAGAAGGAACGGTTCATACCCAGCGGCTTGAGAATGTGATCTGTCACGTATTCTGCATAGGGTTTACCGGAGACCCGTTCGATGATCCCGCCCAGGAGCACAAAACCCTCGTTGAGATAGAACCACCTCTCGCCCGGCCGGGCGTGGGTCCAATCGCTGCTGTCTCGCATGAAGGTCAACATATCCTGTACGTTTCCGATGGGAACGCCTTCGGCCTGGTCCCCGAATCCCTTCCGGATGACCGCCTCCGCGTAGGCCAGGGCAGGGATGCCGCTCGTGTGGCTCATGAGATGCTCAATCCGGACCGGTTCACCCGAGGGCTTGATGTCGAAGTCGAGGTACGTGTCCACCGGGTCCGTGACGTGAAGTTTCCCTGCCTCCTGCAGCTGCATGACCGCCAGGCAGGTAAAGGACTTCGTGATGCTGCCAATCCCGTAGAGCGTTTCTGATGTGGCGGGAAGACCGGCTTCCAGGTCGCGCTGCCCAAAGCCCCTGCGGTGCACGATGTCATCATCCCTGACGATGGCGAGGCCCAGGCTGGGGAGGTTTGAGTCCTTCACTTTGCCGAAGATAAACTGATCGATGCGTCTGATCCTATCATCCAAGGGTATTACCTCCATCAGTTGTGAAATACTGCCCTGGCTTAGACGTTCTCACTCCGTTCGTCCAATCCTGCCAGGTCTCACCAACCCCTGCGGTGTACAGGTATCGATCGCTCATCAAGGCAGTTGAACAGCACGTTGTGGGCGTGACTCCGGTGGGTCGTGAGGAGGAGATTGCCCATTCGGACCGTCTCCTCGCGGAGCCCAGCTTCCATCTGCAGCTGGGCCTCGGCCGGTCCCGTCCAGCATGGGAATCTCCAGGCAATCCGATCGGTCTCCAGTGCCCCCGATGGCAACCAGTTCCCTCGTGCAACCGGTCCTTTGTGGCCTGCCTGAGATTGTGCAGCCGGCAAGGCCCGGGCAGGGCAAGGACCCGTCCCGCAACCCCAGTTCACCTGTGGGGCCACAGGGGCACTCAAGCGTCAGCAATGATAGCGACTGGGAGAGCCCGCGGAGGGACCGAGGTGCCCCGAAAGGTCAGAACCCCGAGTGCGTCGCTTATGACCCTGGCCTTTCCATCTCGTTCAGGTCTTCATCCACCACGATGACGTCGGCCTCTGAAGCCCTGTACAGATCATACGGCCTCTCGCCAGGGTAGCTAATGTAGTGCCATTTCGAGTTGTACCAGATTCTCTCGGAATCGTTGGCATTGAAGACGAACTCCCGAACCAGGGATCCTTCGCTGTACAGGTAGTAGCGGCTGGCACCGGCAACACCGAGGTCACGATCTTGCACTCTGTCGCCAAGGGTAGCCCCGTTGAAGGCGTTGACGAGTCCTTCGATCTCGCCCCTGTCGGTAATGATCTTCGAGTCTGCACCGTACTCCGGATTGCCCATGGCCAGTACGACCTGTATCTGGTCGATCTCACCTGCGTCCAGGGGCTCACTGAGCAGATCTCTACTGCAACCGGTCGCGACCAACACCAGTAGTATTGCGATGGTCAGAGGCACCAGATGTTTCATCACAGGGTTCATCATACCCACCTCCATGGTCGTTGTTCCATGAGATGATGACGATCCAACTGCGAAGAAGTTCCATGGCTGGGCGATCCCAATGACGCAGTCAGGAACCGAGCGAGCGGCTGATCAACCCGGTCAGAACCTTCGCGAAACGACTAGGATATACTGAAGGAGGTGGAACTGAGGAAATACCGGTGTACCAGGCCTTATAACTCAAAGCCCAGGACGTTGCGTTGCACGCTACGTAGCAGATGATGCCGAGGACCAACTACCCATTCGACACGATGGGTGCGCCAGGTGAAAGGGCCAGGCTATCTCAGGATAACCTGCGGGATGGCCGAAGAAGAGCTCAGCATCGATCTCCAGGGTACCGAGCGATACGACCTCTGAAGGCCATAGTGCCAGCAAAGCGTTCGGGTCGATCGCAGTAGTGGTTTCGATACAACGTCACTGCCCTTGTGCGACAAGGGGGTCATGCCCGTTCTCACTATGTCGTCCCCTCCCGTGGCATGCGATATGCCAGGGATTGCCGTGGCGGGCTAACCCTTGGAGAGCGTCATTTTCGGCCGGTTATGACCTGTCTTCAACGCTGAAAACTACCGATCGCAACGAACACGTATTTAACGTGTGGATCGATGAACAACGGATCATGTGATACGGGGAGGAATCATGATGCGAGTGGTGCTCTTTGGAGCCAACGGCCAAATGGGGCGAGTACTCCACGAACTCTGGAAGGAAAGACGCCCGGGTGACACCCTGACCCTCATCGATCAGGATCTACCCAACGGTACCCTGGCAGATACGGACGGAGCAGAAGTGCTGGTAGACTTCTCCCATGCCTCCAGCCTTCCACAGATCCTGGCCTACGGAAAAAGAACGGGGACTCCCCTTGTCATCGCCACCACGGGTCATGACAAAGAGGGGCAGCAAGCGATCGAATCAGCGAGTCAAACGGTTCCGATCTTCCATACTGCGAACCTCAGCTACGGCATCTTCGCCCTGCGAGCTCTGACCAGCGAGGCGGCAAGAATCCTTGGTGAGGGCGTAGATGTGGAGATCCTTGAGCGACACCATAACAAGAAGCAGGATGCTCCCAGTGGTACGGCAATGATTTTGCTGGATGCCCTAGGCAAGGTACACTCAACGGACGCAACGGTCCATGGCCGACACGGGGATGCTCCCCGAATAGGGGGGGAGATTGGGATCCACGCGATCCGCGCTGGCAGTATCACGGGGGAACACACCGTGTTGTTTGCGCTGGACGGAGAGACACTGGAGCTGACTCACCGTGCCGAATCCAAGAGGCTTTATGCCCTCGGTGCTCTCAGGGCGGCAGAGTTCGTGGTGAAACGTGATCCGGGGCTGTATGGCATGGATGACCTGATCAACGAAGCATGAAACGAGTGGTCCATTGAGTCCCGCGGAGGGGGGTCTCCTGATGGGCGGCATCCCAAGGTCGTCTCAGCACCACGTGATTCCCAGGTGGTACTCGCGCCTGGGCCTTCCGGAGATCCCTCCCCGGTACATCCTAAGCTGGGTTGCCCGTTATCGACGGTGCCTCGCTGATGTAGCACGCCAGATCTCACTGCTACAGTGTACTTGGGCACGTCCGGCGTCTCTCTTTCAGTATTGGGCCAGCCCAGGGGTATGTCCTGGCATATGTGGACATTGAGAAATGGCGGCCCTTTTTCCAGTTCGGTATGATTGGGAGTGGACAGGGCCGCTGCAAGTTCAACATCACACGGGACAAGCTCGGAATCATTCCGTAGGCATTTTGTCTGCCCGCCCCCGACCGCCAGGCGTGCTGTAAGAGCGTGACTTA